>CAZBCJ010000064.1:0-6712 GCA_964490545.1 uncultured Flavobacteriaceae bacterium
TCTTCAAACAATACTAATAAAGAAGAAGCGTTATCTGCATTAGAAGTCTTAGGAATTAATAAAAGGTCCTCTGAAAGACTGGTTGACAAGATTGTATTAGAAAGCCCAGATATTTCAGTAGAAAGTATTATTAAGGAGACTTTAAAAAATTTGTAATAAAGTTTGAACAAAATTACTTTTAGTTTAATGAGAATAAGATTTTCAGGGCTTTTTTTATTGTCTATTTTTTGTACTAGCTTTTTGATTGCTCAAGAGATGTCTACTTCATCAATTCAGGACTCTCTAGCTAATCAGGGAATTTCATTTGGTGAAATAAACTTACCAACTCCAAGCAGTTATATTGAAAATTATCAGTATGATCCAATTAGCGACATGTACTATTATAACTTAAGTGTTGCAGATTATAATATTAACTATCCAATTATTTTAACTCCTGAAGAATATAAAAAATTAATTTTAGTTGAGGATTTGAAAGAGTACTATAAATCAAAAATTGATGCTGCTGAAGGTAAGAAAGACGGTACAGATGAAATGCAAAAAAATCTCATTCCTGAAATATATGTCAATTCTAGAATTTTTGAAAACATATTTGGAGGTAATACAATTGAGGTTGTCCCACAAGGGTCCATAGAAGTTGATCTAGGAATGTTGTTTACTAAACAAGACAATCCTTCTTTTTCTCCTAGAAATAGAAGTAATCTTACCTTTGATTTTGATCAACGAATTGGACTAAGTTTACTTGGAAAGGTGGGGACAAGAGTTCAGGTTAATGCAAATTTTGATACGCAATCTACATTTGATTTTCAAAATTTATTGAAATTGGAATATGAGCCTACAGAGGATGATATAATACAAAAAATTGAGGTAGGTAATGTGAGTATGCCGCTTAATAGTTCATTGATTTCTGGAGCACAAAGCTTATTTGGATTTAAAACTGAATTAAAATTTGGCAGAACAAGAGTTACAGCTGTATTTTCTGAACAAAAATCTGAATCAAGATCAGTAGTTTCTCAAGGGGGCGGAACTATTCAAGAATTTGAATTCAGAGCTTTAGATTACGACGAGAATAGACATTTTTTCTTAAGCCAGTATTTCAGAGATAAATATGATGAGGCATTATTAAACTATCCTTTTATAAACTCTAATGTCCAAATTACTAGAAGTGAAGTCTGGGTTACCAATAGAAATAACCAAATAAATGATGTAAGAAATATAGTAGCTTTTCAGGATTTAGGAGAATCATCTTCTGTCTCTACTGCTGTTAATGTCTACGTAGGCCCATCGGCATATCCTGACAATAGTAATAACGGGTTTGATCCAACAGCTATAGGAAATATTTCATCTCAGTTAACAGATGCTATTAGAGACATATCAACATTACAAACAGGAATTTTAGTTCCAAATGTAACAGAAGGATTTGGGTATGGTAAGCTAGAAAACGCAAGAAAACTAAGAGAGGGAATGGATTATAAAATTAATAATCAATTAGGATATATTTCATTAAATCAGAAGTTAGAAAATGATGAGATATTAGCCGTTGCTTTCCAATTTACTGTTGGGAATCAAGTATTTCAAGTTGGTGAATTTGCTAATGATGGTGTTCAAGCAACAGAGGTTTCAGTATCTCCATCAAATACTATTGTAAATTCAAATAATTTAGTATTAAAAATGCTAAAAAGCACTGTAAGTAGTGTTGAAGAACCAATGTGGGATTTAATGATGAAAAACATATACAGCACAGGAGCTTTTCAATTAGAAAGGGAAGATTTTAAATTAAATATTTTTTACAACGAATCTTCTGCATTAAATTATATTAGTCCAGTTGAATCAACTCCATTCCCAGAGCCTCAGCCTGGAGAACAACAATTAAATGAAATGCCTTTATTGAATTTGTTTAATTTTGATAGGTTAAATTTCAATAATGATCCACAACTCTCTGGCGATGGGTTTTTTGATTTTGTTCCCCAAATTACAGTAATACAAGAAAATGGCAAGATAGTTTTTACTAAGGCAGAGCCATTTGGTAAATTTTTATTTGAAAGATTAAGATTAAATGCAACAGAAAATTATGAAGGTGATCAGAACAATCAAAATGATTATAATTTGAATCAACAAAAATATGTTTATACAAGCTTATACAATTCCACTAAGACTGTTGCTCTTCAAGATTCAGAAAAGAATAAGTTTCAAGTAAAAGGAAGATATAAATCATCTTCTGGTGGTGGAATTCCAATTGGCGCCTATAATGTTCCAAGAGGATCAGTAACTGTTACTGCTGGTGGAAGAGTATTAGTTGAAGGAGTTGATTACACTGTGAATTATCAACTAGGAACAGTTCAAATATTAGATCCTGCTCTTCAATCATCTAATACACCTATAAATGTTAGTGTTGAAAATAATGCAGTTTTTGGTCAACAAACTAAAAGATTTTCAGGATTCAACATTGAACATCAGTTCAGTGAAAAATTTATTGCATCAACGACATTATTAAATTTAAATGAAAGGCCTTTAACTCAAAAGGCAAATTATGGAACGGAGCCAATTAATAATACAATATTTGGTTTTGATGCAAATTTTTCTTCAGAAATGCCAATCTTTACAAGACTAGTTAATAAGTTGCCAAATATAGAAACTGAGGCCGCATCAAATTTATCTATTCGTGGTGAACTAGCGTATTTAATTCCTGGTGCACCAAAAGGAAATAATTTTAATGGAGAAGCTACATCTTATATTGATGATTTTGAGGGATCTCAGAATGTAATTGATTTATTGTCTCCTCAATCATGGTATTTATCTAGTAGGCCGAGAGAATTGGGAATGGTTTATAACCAAGGAGATGAGGATAATAATGGAATACAAAATGGTTTTGATAGAGCATTATTGAATTGGTATACAATAGATCCTATTTTTTATAGTAGTCAAAGGCCAAATGAAATAACTGATGAAGACATATCAAACTTATATTCTAGAAGGATTTTTATAGACGAAATTTTCCCACAAGTAGATTTAGTACAAGGACAGACAACCGTAATTAACTCTCTTGACTTAAATTTTTATCCTAACATAAGGGGACCATATAATATGGACACTGAAGCTATAAATGGAGATTTGGATAGTCCAGAAAATAGTTGGGCAGGGATTACTAGACTAATTAATACTACAGATTTTGAGCAGTCAAATGTAGAATATATTGAATTTTGGCTTATGGATCCATTTTTAAATGATTCTGAGAATAATGGAGGAAAATTAACTTTCAATCTTGGAAATATTTCAGAAGATGTAATAAGGGATGGAAGAAAACAATATGAGAATGGTCTGCCTGAGGACGGCGATATCAGTCTTTTACCTCAGACAGTGTGGGGAACAGTTGTTCCACAGAATCAATCTCTAATTTATTCTTTCTCTTCTTTAGGTCAAGAACGTATAAATCAGGATGTTGGATTGGACGGTTATGATGATCAAGAGGAAGCAATCTCATTTCCAAGTTTTGCTAATCTTGAAGATCCAGCAATGGATAATTATAAATATTTCTTAAATCAGTCTGGGAATATTTTTGATAGATATAAAATGTATAATGGTTTAGATGGGAATTCTCCAGAAACCATTTCTGATACTGACAGGGGATCATCATCTCAACCTGACGTAGAAGACATCAATAGAGATAATACAATGAATACTATTGATAGCTATTTTGAATATGAATTGGAAATTACTCCAAATAGTTTAGCAGACATTAATAATCAATTTATTAAGGACAGAAAAGAGAAAAATGTCACACTACCAAATGGAAACTCTGAATTAGTTAAGTGGTATCAATTTAGAATCCCTGTAAATGAACCTACTAACGAAATAGGTGGAATTTCTGATTTTAGATCAATTAGATTTATTAGAATGTATTTAAATGATTTTTCAAACAATACAATTTTTAGATTCGGATCACTTGATTTAGTAAGAAGTGATTGGAGAAAATATTTGTTAACATTAGATCAAGAGCTAGACAATAACAATGATAATACAGATTTTTCAACAGGAACTATTGGAATACAAGAGAATGAAGAAAGTTATGTTTCTCCACCAGGGGTTGAACGTGAACAATTTAATAATAATAACACTATTGTCAGACAAAATGAACAATCATTGGTTTTAAATATATGTGACTTAGAACCTGAAGATTCAAGAGGGGTTTACAAAAACTTAAATGTTGATATGAGGCAATTTAAAAGAATGAGAATGTTTATTCATGCAGAAGACGGTTCATCTCCCGGATTAACAGATGGAGACGTAGTTGGATTTGTTAGAATAGGAAATGATTTGACAGAGAATTATTATCAAATAGAAATTCCTCTTAAAGAATCATCTTCTGCTACTCTTAATCCTCAATCTGTTTGGCCAGAAGTTAATGAAATTAACTTACCAATAAGTGCTTTGGAGACAATTAAATCTCTTGCAATATTTAATGGAACTCTAGGGAGTCCAAATGCTACTTTTTATAATGTAATAAATGACATAGTTGACGAGGAGCCAGTAGGAGAATTTTCAGAACATAATTTAGGACAACATAGAGTTGCTATAAAAGGAAATCCCAATTTTGGAGATATTAGAGCTCTAATGGTAGGAGTGAAGAACCCTAGACAGGACAATATGAATGTCTGTGCTGAGGTATGGTTTAATGAATTAAGATTATCCGATATGGACAATAAAGGTGGTTGGGCAGCTACATTAGCTTTGGACTCTAATATTGCTGACTTTATGACTATTAGTGCAACTGCTCGACAAAGTACAAATGGTTTTGGATCCATTGAACAAGGCCCTAGTGAGAGAGATAAAATTGACAAGAAGCAATATGATTTAGTCTCTAATATAAATATCGGTCAATTGTTCCCTAAAAAATGGGGCCTTAATATTCCATTTAATTATGGTCAGGGAGAAGAGCTTATAACGCCTGAATATGACCAACAGTATAGAGATATTAAACTAAATTCTAGGTTAGATACTGCAGAAACCCAAGAGGAAAAAAATAATATTTTACAACAATCTGAGGACTATACAAAAAGGAAGAGCATTAATCTAATAGGGGTAAGTAAACAAAGAACAGGGGATAATAAACCAAGGTTTTATAACATAGAAAATTTCACGTTCAATTACTCTTATAATCAAGTTGAACATAGGGACTATGAAATTGAAAGTATGTTAGATCAAAATATTCGAGCAGGAGCTAGCTATAATTTTAATTTTAATTCTCTAAAATTAGAACCATTTAAAGATAATGACTCTTTATTTACTGGTAAATATTTTAAGATATTAAAAGATTTTAATCTAAACCTTCTTCCTTCAAATTTATCAATCAATACAGATTTTATTAGACAATTCAATAAACAAAAATTTAGAGACATTGATTTAGCAGAGGGGAATATTGCTATGCAGGAACTCTTTAGAAGAAATTATACTTTTGATTTTCAGTATAGCTTTACCTATCCAATTTCAGACGGATTAAATATAAATTATTCTGCTGCGAATAATAATATTGTTAGAAATTATTTTATAGATGATATAATTAATGGTAGCCAGGACCCTAGCTTAGATGTATGGAATAGATTTTTTGATATAGGTGATCCTAATCGACAAACTCAACAACTTGCAGTTAATTATCAATTACCAATTGATAAAATACCAACATTTAGTTTTATTAGAGCTATGTATTCATATACTGGAGATTTTCAATGGCAAAAAGGTTCTGATCTTTTTGGAAACCTATCCCTTAATGGCCAAGTATATGATTTAGGGAATACTATTTCAAATGCAAACACGCATAATTTTAATGGCGTATTAGATATGTCAAAATTCTATAGATATATAGGTCTTGTTAAAAATAATTCGGCAGGTGCAAAGTCGGGACCAGGTTTTGAAAATTCAAATACATCAAACAATAAAACCAAGAAAAAGGCCTCTCCTTTTGTTAACTCATTAATTGAATTGTTAACTGCTGTTAAGAGAATTCAATTTAATTATGCTGAAAATAATGGAACATTCCTTCCAGGATATTTACAGACACCTGATTTTATAGGATCTTTTAAACCAACATTTGGTTATGTTTTTGGAAGCCAAAGAGATATAAGGTATTTAGCAGCTAGAAATGGATGGTTAACAGTATTTCCAGAATTCAATCAGCAATATTCCGAAGTCACAAATAAGAACTTAAATTTTTCTGCCAATATAGTTCCAATTAAAGATTTAAAAATTGATTTAACAGGAGGAAGAACTTATTCACAAAATATTACTGAGACTTTTAATACAATTGACAGCAATAATGATGGGCTAAGTGATGATTACAATTCACTAATTAGAAATACTTTAGGAAATTTTAATATCTCTACGATGCTTATAAAAACAGCATTTTCAAATAGTGATGAAAATAGCTCTGAGACGTTTGACACTTTTAGAAATAACCGATTAATTATTGCAAGACGTTTAGCTCTTAATGCAGGAATTGATTTTAGTAATTCAAATAATTTTGAAGATGGTAATTTAGACGGATTCCCACTTGGATATGGCAGAACCAATCAGTCGGTCTTATTACCAGCTTTCCTATCAGCATATTCTGGTGCTGACCCAAGCAAGGTTAGCCTAGGAGCCTTTAGAGATATTCCTATACCAAACTGGACATTAAGATATACTGGGTTTATGAGGCTAAAATGGTTCAAAAAGAACTTCA
>CAZBCJ010000065.1:0-6696 GCA_964490545.1 uncultured Flavobacteriaceae bacterium
CTACTTTTTTCTGGAAATTTCAAACTTAATATTTTATAGGATTGTATTGCTTTTTTATAGTTTTTTTGGCTTAAATATAGTTTTGCTAGAGCTTCAGTCATCAAATCATTGTGATTGTCCTCATAAACAACTTCTAAATCATAATTTTTATCTTCTTTTTTCTTATTAGAATTTCTATCAATAGGTTTCAGTTTTGATAAGGTAAGCCATTCTGAAAATGTATGCATATCATTTTTTTGAAATTCTACAATTTGATCCTTTGTTTTTTCATTCTTTGTATTAGATAATTTAGCATTTTTCTGTTCATTTTTGGTAAATACTATTTTCTCTTGCTGAAATTCATTAGATGTTATAAAGTCAAACAATATGCTTCTATCTGTTGTATATGCTGCAGTAAGTTTTAATTCTTGGTTATATTTAAAATTTTCACTGTTCTTTAAAACTTTTAGATAGATTGCTCTAGAGGACTGAAAGAAAGGGAAATCTTTAATTAATGAATTAATAAACCCTATTTGCTCCTTAGTAATTTCACTTGGATTTTGCAATATGTTTACATATTCGTTTTTATTCATAATCTACCATTTTGCCAGTGATGCATTAAATACATCTTGAGTAATCCTTTCAAAAATTTCATCTATTGCTGTATCTTTTTGTGATCCAATTAACTGTGAGCTCCCCGGGTAATCGTAATAAAATGAAAATCGTTTTTCAAATTCTGCTTCGGAATCACTTTTATCAATAAATCTAACATTAACACTTATTGTTAGGCGGTTTTGTGCAGCTGTATTATTTGCAGTTGCAGTTGTAGGAGATATTCTGTATTCAACGATTTCCCCTTCATATAAAAGATCTCCATTTGACTTTACAAGATCTAGGCTAGTTTGATTAATTAATAAATCTATTAATTTATTAGTAAAATCTCTATCAATACCAGGTTCTATTAAGGTTGAATTATTTTGGAAGTAGTTTACTTGAAATGTCTTTGTTTCAGGAGAAATTGATGCTCCAGTTAATGAATATTTAACACTACAACTCCATAATACTAGTGGGAGTATAAATAATACGATTTTTAGATTAGTTTTCATTATAATTATTAATATAATTTTTTATAAATTAAACTGCTTTATTTTTCTATACAATGTACGCTCACTTATACCCAGCTCTTTAGCAGCAAGTTTCCTTCTTCCTTTATGTTTTTCAAGTGATTTTTTAATTAATTCTAATTCTTTGTCATGTAACGAAAGAGATTCTACTTTTATTTCTTCAGCATAATCAAATCCTGATTTTCGCTCATCATTATTGCTTTGTTCAGTAATGGGCACTATCTGTATTTGATCATCACTAATTTCTTTTTCACCTCCAGATTCATAAATCTTCTTTATTAAGTGCTCATTGTTTTCTTTAAATTCAGAAATATTACTAGATTCCATTAATTCCATAGTAAGCTTTTTTAGATCATTTAAATCACCCTTCATATCAAATAATACTTTATATAAAATTTCTCTTTCTGAGTTGAAATCATTTGAGTTTTCTTTTCCTGATATTATTGCTGGCAAACTACTATCTGCTCCTTTTGGTAAGTAATTTTTAAGAGTTTGATCACTAATGGATCTGTCTTCTTCTAAAACAGATAATTGTTCAGCTATATTTTTTAATTGCCTAATATTACCGTCCCATCTGTAATTTATCAATGTTTTTATAGCATCATCCTCTAATTTTATTGAAGGCATCTTATAGCGTTGTGCAAAATCACTAGAGAATTTCCTAAATAGTAAATGTATATCATCTTTTCTGTTTCTTAGCGGAGGGATATTAATCTCAATTGTACTTAACCTATAATACAAATCTTCTCTAAACTTATTTTTTTTAATTGCTTTTTGCATATTAAGATTTGTTGCAGCTACTATTCTCACATTGGTTTTCTGGACTTTACTTGAACCAACTTTGATAAATTCTCCATTTTCTAGAACCCTTAATAGTCTTACTTGAGTAGTTAAGGGGAGTTCTCCTACTTCATCTAAAAATATTGTTCCGCCATCAGCAACTTCAAAATAACCATTTCTTGATTGAGTGGCTCCTGTAAAGGCGCCTTTTTCATGTCCAAATAACTCACTATCTATAGTTCCCTCTGGAATAGCACCACAATTTACAGCAATGTATTTTGCATGTTTTCTATGAGATAATTGATGTGCAATTCTAGGGATATTTTCCTTACCAACTCCACTTTCGCCAGTAACTAAAACTGAAATATCAGTGGGAGCAACCTGTTTTATTTTCTCCAGTGCTCTGTTAAGTCCAGTATCATTACCAATTATACCAAATCTCTGTTTAATAGCTTGAATTGATTCCATAATATTTAGTTATTTTTTGAATATCCAATTGCATTTCCTAATAAGGTAGCACTAGTGCAATCAGTAATTTTTATATTTACAAAATCCCCAATATTGTAATTTTCTTTAGGAAAAACCACTACCGTGTTTTCATCATTTCTGCCGCTCCAGTACAATTGTGATTTTTTTGAAGTTTTTTCAATTAAAACTTCAACTTCTTTATTTAAAAATTCTTTTGTTCTATGTAAGCTGTGTTTTTGCTGCAATGCTACAATTTCTTCTAATCTTCTTTGCTTTGTAGCCTCATCAACATCATCTGCTAATTTGCGCTGAGCAAGAGTTCCAGGTCTTTCAGAATATTTAAACATATATCCAAATGAGTATTTTATAGTCTCCATCAGGTCTAATGTTTCTTTATGATCTTCTTCTGATTCACCAGGGAAGCCTACAATTATATCTTGACTTATACTGCAGTTAGGAATAATTTGTTTAATTCTATTGATTAAATCAATATACTCTTCTTTTGAATGCTGCCTATTCATTGCTTTTAGAATTTTGTTACTACCGCTTTGAACAGGCAAATGTATATGGTTGCATATATTATCATATTTAGCCATGACATTTATTACATCCATTGACATATCTTGAGGATTTGATGTTGAAAATCTAATTCGAATTTTAGGATGATTAATAGCGCATAATTCTAATAATTTTGCAAAATTAAGAGCCGTAGTTTTTTGAATTTCTGAGGCTTTACTAAAATCTTTTTTCAAACCTCCACCAAACCACAAATAGCTATCAACATTTTGTCCAAGCAGAGTTACTTCTTTATAGCCTTTTATTTCTAAATCCTTTATCTCTTTAATTATACTTTGAGGATCTCTACTTCTTTCTCTGCCTCTAGTAAATGGAACTACACAGAATGTACACATGTTGTCACAGCCTCTTGTTATTGAAATAAAGGCATTAACTCCATTAGAGTTTAATCTATGAGGTGAAATATCTTCATATGTTTCATCTTTTGAAAGCAGTACATTGATAGCTTTTTGACCCTTTTCTACTTTGTCTATTAAATTTGGTAAGTCTTTGTATGCATCAGGGCCAACAACTAAATCAACAATTTTTTCCTCTTCAATTAATTTGCTTTTCAATCTTTCTGCCATACATCCAAGTATTCCAATTTTCAGTTGTTTATTTGATTTTTTTAGAGAATTGAATTTTTCTAATTTTTTTCTGATAGTTTGCTCAGCTTTTTCTCTTATAGAACAGGTATTTAATAATATCAATTCTGCATCTTCTAAAATATTAGTGGTTCTATAACCATTCTTAGATAATACAGAGGCAACAATCTCACTATCACTAAAATTCATCGCACAACCATAGCTTTCTATATAGAGTTTTTTCCCCAATAGGTTATTAGAGCCGTTTTTACTGCTTATTAGAGTAAATGCTCCATTATATTGATAAGGGTTTTTTTCTATTTTTTTTAAATTATCACTCATTAATAACATTTATTAATAGTTTGCAAATATATTAAAAATACGCCAATTTGTCATGTTTTTTAATTTATCTCTCTTCATGTATGATTTTCCTTTAATAGATTTATATTAAAAAATTCTTCTACATTTGTACATCCCAATTGAGAAAAATGGCAAAGAATTTAGTAATAGTTGAGTCCCCGGCAAAAGCCAAGACAATTGAAAAATTTTTAGGAAATGATTTTAAGGTAGCTTCAAGTTTTGGACATATATCGGACTTGCCTTCAAAAGATTTAGGAGTGAATGTAGACGGAGATTTCAAACCTAAATATGAGATATCTAAAGATAAAAAGACTGTAGTTAAGAATCTTAAGGATTTGGCTGATAAATCTGATACTGTATGGTTAGCTAGTGATGAAGATCGTGAGGGAGAGGCAATTGCTTGGCATTTATTTAGATTATTAAAATTAGATGAAAATAAGGCGAGGAGGATTGTATTCAATGAAATTACAGAATCTGCCATTAAAAATGCAATAGAAAATCCTAGAGCCATTGATTATAATTTAGTAGATGCTCAACAAGCAAGGAGGGTATTAGATAGAATTGTGGGATATGAACTATCACCAGTTCTTTGGAAAAAAATTAAAAGTGGTTTATCAGCAGGAAGGGTTCAGTCTGTTTCAGTAAGATTAATAGTTGAAAAAGAAAAAGAGATTAAAAATTTTAATAGTGAAAGTCAATATAGAATAGATGCAGAATTTAAGACTAGTAATAATGATAGCTTTAAAGCAAAACTTGATAAGACTTTTAAAACTAAAGAAGAAGCCGAATCATTTTTAAATAGTAACAAAAATTCTGAGTTCATTGTTGAAAATTTAGGAAAAAAACCTTTAAAGAAAACACCATCGCCACCATTTACTACTTCTACCTTACAGCAAGAGGCTTCTAGAAAATTATATTTTTCTGTATCAAAGACAATGACTGTTGCTCAAAGACTATATGAATCAGGATTAATAACATATATGAGGACTGATAGTGTAAATCTTTCAAATTTTGCAAAGGATTCAGCTAAAAAACATATTATAACTGCTTTTGGGAATCAATATTCTAGTACCAAATCTTATCAAACAAAATCTAAAGGAGTTCAGCATGCTCACGAGGCAATAAGACCTACAAATTTTTCAAGTTTTGGTGATAAAATTTTAGATAATGATCAAAAAAGATTGTATCAACTAATTTGGAAAAGAACTATTGCATCTCAAATGTCAGATGCTGCTTTGGAGAAGACTAATGTTAAAATTAAATCTTCAAACTATGAAAATCTATTTATTGCAACTGGTCAAATAGTAAAATTTGATGGATTCTTGAAAGTTTATTCTGAAAGCAAGGATAATGTTTCTAATGAGGATGGAGGTATTTTACCAAATATTCAAATAAATGAGAAGTTAGTGCATAATTTTGTTAATGCAACTCAAAGGTTTTCTAGGCCTCCTTTTAGATATACTGAAGCTTCATTGGTAAAGAAATTAGAAGATTTGGGTATTGGTAGACCATCAACTTATGCCCCTACAATTTCAACAATTCAAAATAGAGGATATGTTGAGAAGGGTACAATTGATGGAGAAAAAAGGAATTATATTCAATTATCATTAGTTAATGACATTATAAGTGAAAACTTATTAGAGGAAAAAGTAGGTTCAGATAAAGGAAAACTGGTCCCAACAGATACAGGGATAATTGTTACGGAATTTTTGATTAGTCATTTTGAAAATATTATGGATTACAATTTTACAGCTAATGTTGAACAAAATTTTGATCATATAGCAGAGGGAAAACAGGAGTGGACATCTATGATGAAAGAATTTTACAAAAATTTTCATCCAATAGTAGAAAATGTACATAAAAATGCTCAAAGAGAGTCTGGAAAGAGAATATTAGGCGCTCATCCTGAAAATAAAAAGGAGATTAGTGTTAAATTAGGGAAATTTGGACCAATGATTCAGGTAGGAACAGTTGAGGATGAAGAAAAACCAATATTTACTAGTTTACCGCCTGAGTTTCAAATAGAATCGGTAACATTAGAACAGGCTCTTGATTTATTTTCTCTTCCTAGGGAATTAGGGGAATATAATAATGAAATTGTTTTGGCTAATAATGGAAAATATGGACCGTATATTAAATATGGCAAAAAATTTGTTTCAATTCCAAAGGGTATATCTGCACTATAAATAGAACTTAATGATGCGCTAGAACTCATAAAAACGAAGGAACAATCTGAGGCACCAATATATAACTATGAGGGTATAGATGTTCAGAAGGGAAAAGGCAAGTTTGGCCCTTTTATAAAGTGGAATAACATGTTTATTAATGTTGGAAAAAAATATGATTGGGAAAACCTGTCTGAAAATGAAATTATTGAATTAATTGAAGAAAGAAAGAAAAAGGAAAAAGAGAAGGTAATACATAACTGGTCTAATGAAAACATAAGAGTTGAAAAAGGGAAATGGGGAAAGTTCTATTTAATTAAAGGAAAGATAAGAAAGGAAATATCAAAATCTATTGATGTTGATGCATTAACTCTTGATGACGCAAAACAAATGCTAGATAATAAAAAAGAATAGATTAATTTAGCTGTGCAATGGATCCTAACTTTCTAACTTCTGTTCAAGACAATATTTTAACTCCAGTTGAGGATCACATTCTCTCTCATAATAAGATAATATCATCATTAATTTTAGGTAACAAAATCAGTGTTCATACTAAGGAAAATGGCTTGCCTAATATTAAAAAAATTGATGTTGCAATTATTGGTGTTCCAGAGAACAGGAATGATATTAATTTCATAGGAGAAGAAATAAATCTTAGTGAAATAAGAAGATCATTTTATT
>CAZBCJ010000066.1:0-6541 GCA_964490545.1 uncultured Flavobacteriaceae bacterium
AAAAAATATATCCAGGAGAAATGCCAATCCCTACATTTCTTGGATATTTAGGAATGCCAGGAATGACTGCATATTTTGGAATTTTACAGGAGGGTAAAATTAAAGAAGGTGACATAGTCTTGGTTTCAGCTGCAGCTGGGGCCGTAGGTAGTTTGGTAGGTCAAATTGCCAAAATAAAAGGATGTAGGGTTATTGGAATAGCTGGAGGAAAAGAAAAGTGTGACTTTCTTGTTGATGAATTAGGATTTGATGATTCAATAGACTACAAAAATGAAGAAATCTATACTTCATTAAAAGAAAAATGCCCTAATGGAATTGATGTGTATTTTGATAATGTTGGAGGAGAAATTTTAGATGCTGTTTTAACTAGAATTAACAAAAATGCTAGGATAGTAATATGTGGAGCTATATCCCAGTATAACAACAAAACTAAAGTAATGGGGCCGTCAAATTATATGTCATTATTAGTTAATAGGGCTAGTATGAAAGGTATGGTAGTTTTTGATTATAAAGATAATTATATGAAAGCTCTTACTGATATAGCAACTTGGTTTAAAGAAGGAAAATTAAAAAATAATGATACAATTATTGAAGGAATTGAAAACTTTCACGAGGCATTTCTTAAACTATTTTCAGGTGATAAATTAGGGAAGCTTGTATTAAAAATTGTATAATAATTATAAATGAAAAATAAAATTTCTTTATTTGATGGTTTGTCAATACCGGTAATTGCTGCTCCATTATTTTTAATTTCTGGACCTAGACTTGTTATAGAATGTTGTAAGAATGGAATTGTAGGTACATTTCCTGCTCTTAATCAAAGAACTAGTGAAGGTTTTGAGGAGTGGCTAATTCAAATAAAATCTGAACTTGATGAATTCGAAAAGGAGACAGGGAAAAAACCTGCACCTTTTGGAGTGAATTTAATTGTTCATAATACAAATCCAAGAGTTAGGGCTGATTTGAAAATATGCATAAAACATAAGGTTCCTATAGTTATAACATCTCTAGGGGCAGTTTCAAGATTAGTTGATGCAGTCCATAGTTATGGAGGACTAGTATTTCATGATATTGTAAAAAAGAGACATGCTGAAAAAGCAACTGAAGCTGGGGTTGATGGATTAATCTTAGTTGCTGCGGGTGCTGGAGGTCATGCTGGGACAATTAATCCAATGGCATTAATTTCTGAAATAAAAAGTTTTTTTAATAAAACAGTTATCCTTTCTGGATGTATAAGTAATGGCAGGGATGTAGCTTCAGCATTGCAAATGGGAGCAGATTTAGCATATATGGGAACTAGATTTATTAATACAAAAGAAAGTAGAGCCCCAGAGGATTATAAACAAATGATTATAGATTCTAGTGCAACTGATATTGTATATACAGCTGCAGTTTCTGGTGTCCCTGCTAGGTTTTTAAGACCTAGCCTAGAATCTATGGGAATAACTGAAGAAATGTGGGGAAGAAAAGCTAAAATGGATTTTGGAAAGGAACTTGATGCTGCACAAGCTGAAGCAAAAGCATGGAGCACCATTTGGTCCGCAGGTCAAGGAGTTACAAGTATTTCTGATGATCTTCCTGTTCAAGAATTAGTTGATAGAATTACCAATGAATTTAAGGAATCCATAAAAGAGCAATCGAAACTTTTAGACAAGTATTAATTTATCGAAATTAGTTCAGTAGAAACATCAAATATTGATGGTAGGAAATAATATACAATAAGAGTAATTATAATTATTGATATTATATTCATCCAAATTCCTTTTTTAAACATATCTTCTATTTTTAATAGTCCTGAACCAAAGACTACGGCATTTGGAGCAGTTGCAATAGGCAACATAAATGCACATGATGCTGCTAGGGTTGCACTAATTAATAAAAAATATGGATGAACATTAATTGCAAGAGCAATTGTTACCAATATTGGGAGAAGCATTGCTGTTGTAGCCATATTTAATGTCAGTTCAGTAAGTAAATTAATAGTTGTAACAATTGTAAGAATTACAAGTATTAATGGGACACCATCAAGGTTTTTAAGTAGATCAGCAATCCAAAGTGAAAGTCCACTTTTTGTAAATGCAGTTGCTATAGCCATGCCACTACCAAATAATAGTAATATGCCCCACGGTAATTTAACAGTATCTTTCCACACCAGTAAAGTTCTATCAACCGAATTTTTTTTAGTTGGAATAATGAATAAAATTACAGCAAATGAAATAGCGATTATTGTATCATCAATTGCTGGTATAATTGTTTCAAGAAAACCTCTTAAAATCCATGCAATTGCTGTTAGAGCAAATACAATTAAAACTCTAGATTCTTCATATGAAAATTTACCCAATAGCTTAATTTGATTTAATATTTCTTTTCTTCCTTCTGAGAATTCTTCATTAGGAAATTTGTAAGCAACTTTAGTTAGATATAGCCAACAAATAATTAGTAGGGTAGCGCTTATTGGTATAGCAAATTTCATCCAGTCAAACATACTAATTTTTATTCCATAGCTTTGTTCAACAACTCCTGCAAAAATCATATTTGGAGGCGTTCCAATTAATGTAGCCATACCACCAATAGATGCACTATAAGCTATTGCTATCATAATAGATTTACCAAAAACTACATTTTCATTTTCTATTGTATTTGGATCATCTTTTAGTTGTGCGATAATTGCTAATCCTACTGGTAGGATCATAATTGAAGTTGCTGTGTTTGAAATCCACATTGATAAAAATGCAGTAGCAATCATAAATCCTAGAATAACTTTTGATTTTTTTGATCCTGTCAATCTAATAATATTTAAGGCTAATCTTTTGTGTAGATTCCATTTTTCAATTGCTAGAGCAATAATAAATCCACCAACAAATAAGAAAACTAACTTGTGCCCATAAGAGGCAGTTGTCGATTGGAGATCTAAACCTCCAGAAAGCGGAAAAAGAACAATTGGAAGTAAGGCAGTTACAGCTATTGGCACACATTCAGTAACCCACCATATAGCCATCCACATAGTGGATGCTAATATACATTTGGCCTCATAGTTTAGTCCCTCAGGATTAAAAAAGAATAATATTAAAGCAAATACTATTGGACCTAGAAATAAACCAACAATTTTTTTTGAAAAATTCATAATTAATTAAAAATTAGTGATATTTGACCAATATTTTAGATTAAATAAGGTAAAATTATAATATAAATAAATTAACAAATGAAAAAAAGTCTAATAACAATTATTATTATATGTTTTTCAGTTATTGTAAATGCACAGGAAAACCAAATAAATAATTCAAGTTATGATTTTGGAGATGGAATATCATTTTCTTTTAATGAAGGTAATTATCTTTTTAATATTTATGGTTTTATAAGACCAGCATATATTTACAATGATATTTTATCTAATGACGAGGAAGGGACGTATAAGAAAATATCAAGACAGTTTAAGTCTAAAAGTTCTAATTTATTTATTGAAGGTAGAGCCTTTAAGGAAAAGGTAAGTTTCACAATTCAAATGAATTATAGTAGCTCACAGCCATTAGTTGAAGCTTTTATTGGTTATCATATAGATAATTCAACTGCAATTTATTTTGGAAAAAGACAAGTCTTCCATAATAATTTGGAGATGACTCACAATGAGGACATGTTGCGTTTTACTGATACGAGTCTTCTTGGTCAAAACTATACTCAAAGTAGTGAAGAAGTTGGAATATTTGTTGAGAGTAGCTTTGGAGAAAGGTTTGTAGTAGAACCAAAACTAGCCGTTACTTCAGGTGATAGAGGAAATTCATTTGGAGAGGATTCCAGAGATTCTGATCTTGGAGGGGTCAAATTCGGATCTAGGCTGAACTTGTATCCATTAGGATCCTTTAGCGTTGGAAATGAAATTACAGCAGTTGATTTAATTAGTGAGGAAAAGCTAAAAATACAATTAGGGGTTGCATATTCCAAAAACTTTGGAGTTAGTAGCTCTATGGGAAAAGATCATGCTGTATTATATGATAGTAGTGGAAATCATAATTTTCCTGACTATTCACAATTATTTTTTGATTTACTATTAAAATACAAAGGTTTTTCATTTTTGTTTGAATATGCTGATTCATACACAAGTCACCTAAATCAGGTATATACAGATGAAAATGCATTTAATATTCTTATTCCACAACAAATTAGTGAACACCTTATTTTAGGAGATAGTTACAATATTCATTTAGGTTATATGATTCAAAATGGATTAGGAATAGATCTTAGATATGAAATGGCTAATCCAGAATTTGATATGAATACAGAATCATTATTACAATCATTTGATAGTTACGGATTTGGTATTTCTAAATATTTGGATGGAAATAATTTAAAAATGCAATTAGGCGCTTATAAAGCAGATTTTGATTCAGGAAATCAAACAACTTATGGCGAATTTTTGGTGCAAATTGCATTTTAAATATTAATTATTACTAGTTTCGTCATTATTAAATAGTAAAATTATGAGAAATTTATACATTCTATTATTATTATCTATTGCTTCCTTGAGTTATAGTCAAGATAACAGTTCTCTATTAGATCATTATGAAAAATATTATGAGCAAATGAAATCTCAAGGAGATGTTCAAGGAGTAATAAACGGTTTAACTCACTTAAATATTCTACAGCCAAATGAAGCTAGAAAAGACACTCTTGCCCTTTTTTATATGAATGATGGTAGGTTTGTACAAGCATTAAATACAATTGGAATAGAAAGTAATGAATCAGATTCTGAAATAGCAATTCAAGTTAAAGCGACTTCACTTGATAATGTGGGGTATTATAAAGAGGCTTTAGTTCATTACGAAAAATTATTTAAAATAAGGCCAAATCCAAATACTGCATATTCATTGGCTGAACTTAAAATTGGATTAGATGATCTAATGGGAGCTACAAAAAATATAACTTTTGGAATAGCAAATTCAAATAATGATTTTGTAAGGACTTATTTTGATCCTCAATCAGGAAGAAATTATCAAGTTCCATTAAGGGCAGCATTCTTATACTTAAAGGGTTTGTTAAAGTTTAAGCAAGATAAAGATAACATTGATTCTGCTATTGAAATTTTAGATGAGGCGTTAGTAATTGCTCCAAATTTTGTTGAGGTTATTATGACTAAAAATGCTCTTAATACACAGAAGCAACAAGCAAGTGAAGAAAACTGATTAATTCTCAATTTTTTGATTTGATCTTTCAATTAACTTATTTATCTGATATATAAAATTCGAATTTGCAGATAATACATCGTTTATTCTATTTTTCTTTAGTTTTTCATCGATAATATTTGATGCAAAGTGGCTTTCAAGTATTAGAAATTTTGTTTCTAAGACAGAAATTCTAGCTATAATTCCAGGTTTATTAATTGATTTTGGCGTGCTTTCTTTTAGACTATCAAAGAATCTACTAATATATTCTTTATTATCCTTAAAGAATGAGAATTCATTCTTTTCCAATGAACTAACTACCTCTTTTAACTCTTGATATTCAATCCAATTATTTAAAATATTTATAGTATTTAAACTTATATTATCTATTCTAACAGTATTAATTGAGTCAGAATAATAATCTATTTTTTCATAATTCTCTTGAGAAGAACTTTTGTTTTGTTGTTTATTACAACTCAGAAGAATACCACAAGTAATAATTAGGCTTAGTAAACGAAATTTAAGTAACATTTTCATTTTCTATTAGTAGTTGATAAAATTAAGCCTTTTTTGGTTTAGAAAAATAATATGTAATTAAGAAAAGAATTAAGATAATTGCTTCCCATGTTAGTATATAATATGGCCACTGGGTAGTTAAAATTAAAGG
The DNA here is from genome assembly GCA_964490545.1 of uncultured Flavobacteriaceae bacterium. Taxonomy (GTDB): domain Bacteria; phylum Bacteroidota; class Bacteroidia; order Flavobacteriales; family Flavobacteriaceae. The sequence goes on from CAZBCJ010000066.1 coordinate 5,824, forward strand.
ATTATCTACTGCAGGTACTTCAGCTAAATACATATAATTTGAACCAATATAAAAGTTTAATGGAATTATAAAAGCTAGCAATACATTCAGGGCAATAAGTGTTTTTAGCCATGAATATACTCTTAATTCCATATTCAAATAATTCCTTAAATAAATAGGAAAGGCTATAATAATTGCATGCTTTACAAAAAACTGGATATAAAAAAAGTTAACGGATCCATAATAATTATCAATTAAAGGTGTTAGTATAGACATTGTTCCACCTAGGATCCCACAATAAAAAAGAAATTCAAAAAGAAACTGTCTTTTATTCTCTGGTATAAACATAATTACGCAACAGATCAAGGCAGAAATTCCACAAAGATGTACTGGAAGCTGTTTGTCTAATGTCCAGGTTCCATTAATTAAATGAGTAACATGATTAGTAACAGTGAATAATATCATTATTAAGGCAATAATCTTAATAAACTTAATTCTATTTTTTTCAGAACTAATTTTACCTATATATAGAATAAACAGAATAAAAGCTATGCTACTTAATGAAGTTGCTATCCATTCAGAACTTAAAATTTCTATTGCATGGTCCATAATATATTTTATGTAATTTTTTTTAAAGTTAATGAAGTTAACAATAAATAATCATAAAACCCCCTTGAAGGGGGGTTGTGGTACCTCCAGGAATCGAACCAGGGACACACGGATTTTCAGTCCGTTGCTC
>CAZBCJ010000067.1:0-6509 GCA_964490545.1 uncultured Flavobacteriaceae bacterium
ATAGAGAACAATTTAGAAATTTAATGCTTGATATTGGAATTGCAATGGCTCCACATGCATTTTTCTCTTAATAATTTTAACATTTGGCTTGCTGGCATATCTTTTTCTCCTCTTGCCTTGCGTGTTTCATTAATTGCAGTTTTAATAAAATTGGTTATTGTTACCCCAGGAATTTCAATTGGATATTGAAATGACATAAATATACCTTTATGAGCTCTTTCCTCAGCAGACAGCTCATCAATAGAATTATCATTAAAGAGCATTTCCCCTTTTGTTATTTCATAATCTTCTTTTCCTGCAATTACTGAAGCCAATGTGCTTTTACCAGAACCATTAGGCCCCATTATTGCATGAATTTCTCCCGCTTTTATATTAAGATTAACCCCATTTAGGATTTTTTTATCTTCAATCTGTGCATGTAAATTATTTATTTTAAGCATATTTTTTATTTAAAATTATCCAACAGAACCTTCTAAACTAATCTCGAGAAGCTTTTGAGCTTCAACAGCAAATTCCATAGGCAATTTATTTAATACATCTCTGCTAAAGCCATTTATTATTAGTGCGATGGCTTTCTCTGTTTCAATTCCTCTTTGGTTGCAGTAAAAAATTTGATCTTCACCTATTTTACTAGTTGTAGCCTCATGTTCAACTTGAGCAGATTTATTTTTAGTTTCTATATATGGAAATGTGTGTGCACCACATTTGTTTCCAATTAATAAGCTATCACACTGAGAGAAATTCCTGGCATTATTTGCCCTCGAGCTTATGTGTACTAATCCCCTATAGCTGTTTTGAGATTTTCCTGCAGAAATTCCTTTTGAAATAATTGTAGATTTAGTATTGTTCCCTAAATGAATCATTTTTGTACCAGTGTCAGCTTGTTGAAAGTTATTCGTTACAGCTATTGAGTAGAATTCTCCAACGGCATTATCTCCTTTAAGGATGCATGAAGGATATTTCCATGTAACAGCACTACCGGTTTCAACTTGTGTCCATGAGATTTTTGCATTTTTTTCACATAAGCCTCTTTTAGTAACAAAATTGAAAACTCCTCCATTTCCTTTAGAATCCCCAGGATACCAATTTTGAACAGTACTATATTTTATCTCTGCATCCTCTAGTGCAATTAGTTCAACTACTGCTGCATGCAACTGATTTTCATCTCTACTTGGGGCAGAGCATCCTTCTAGGTAACTTACAAAACTACCTTTATCAGCCACTACCAATGTTCTTTCAAACTGTCCTGTTCCCGCTTCATTAATTCTAAAGTATGTTGAGAGTTCCATTGGACATTTTACGCCTTTAGGAATATAACAAAATGAACCATCACTAAATACAGCCGAGTTCAAGGCAGCATAGAAATTATCTGTTTTTGGAACAATGGATCCAATATATTTTTTTACTAGTTCAGGATGATTTTTTATTGCCTCATTAATAGAGCAGAATATTATCCCTCTTTCATTTAATGTCTCTTTAAAGGTTGTGGCAACTGAAACAGAATCAATAACTACATCCATAGCAACTCCTGACAATTTCTTTTGCTCATCTACAGAAATACCTAGCTTTTTAAATGTTGCAAGTAATTCAGGATCAACCTCATCTAGACTATTATATTTTGGTTTATTTGATGGAGCTGAGTAATATGAAATCTTTTGAAAATCAGGCTTTTTGTATTTAACATTAGCCCAATTAGGCTCCTCCATTTCTTTCCATGTTTTAAAGGCATCTAATCTCCATTTAGTCATCCATGATGGCTCTTCTTTTTTTTTGGATATTGCCATGACGACTTATTCACTTAACCCAATGGGAAGCGTATCAGATTCTATATCTGTATAAAAACCATATTCATATTGTTTGGTTTCTAATTCTTTCTTTAAATCATCTTCTGTATACTTACTCATAGTATTTTATTATAAAGAAAAACTTTCTCCACATCCACATGTCCTATTGGCATTTGGATTTACAAAAACAAATCCTTTGCCATTTAATCCTCCAGAATACTCTAGTGTTGTTCCCATCAGGTATAATAAACTTTTTTTATCGACAATTATTTTTATCTCATTATCTACAAAAACTTTATCATTATCACCTGTCTTATTATCAAATTTTAATTCATATGAAAGCCCTGAACATCCACCACTGTTTACACCGACTCTTACAAAATCAGAGTTATGGCTATAGCCATCTTTCTTCATTAATTTTATTACCTGATTGCGGGCAATGTTTGTTATACTGATCACACTATTAAAATTTACTGGACTACAAATATACAACTAAACTATATTTTTTTAACATTTTTAGGACTATTACTCATATAATTAACTGTGTTTTAACTAAAAAGAATGTAAATTTGAGCCCATGTTAGAAAATAAGGACAAAAGTTCAACAAAATTAGAGGATATTGGGGAGTTTAATTTGATAGATATTCTTACAAAAGACTTGAAAATCAGGCATAAATCTACCATAACATCTATAGGGGACGATGCTGCCGTACTAGACTATAAGTCTAAAAAGGTAGTAATATCTACTGATTTTCTGATTGAAGGGGTTCATTTTGATTTAAGCTATATGCCCTTAAAACACCTTGGATATAAAGCGGTAATGGTTAATATCTCTGATATATATGCTATGAACGCTAATGCAAAACATATTACGGTTTCTATTGCCATTTCTAACAGGTTCCCCCTTGAAGCAATTGAAGAATTATACTCTGGTATTGAATTGGCTACTAAAAAATATGATTTAGACCTTATAGGAGGTGATACAACCTCTTCCGTATCAGGGCTTACTATCTCTGTTACGGCTATTGGGGAGGCAAATTTATCTGAGATAGTCTATAGAAATGGTGCAAAAGTAAACGATTTAATTGTTGTTACTGGAGATATTGGAGCAGCATTTATGGGATTGAAGGTTTTGGAAAGAGAAAAAGAGGTATTTAAAGTAAACCCAAAAAATCAGCCAGATTTGGATCAATATACTTATCTGGTAGAAAGACAACTGAAACCTGAAGCGAGAAAGGATATTATATCCCTTTTATCCGATTTAAAAGTAAAACCAACTTCAATGATTGATATTAGTGATGGTTTATCTTCTGAACTATTACATATATGTAAGAAAAGTAAGGTTGGCTGTGATTTATATGAAAATAAAATACCCATGGATCCCCAGTTAATTTCAACATGTGAAGAGTTTAAAATTGATTCTACCACTATCACCCTAAATGGTGGGGAGGATTATGAGCTACTTATGACTATATCACAAAAAGATTATCCAAAAATTAGAGCGAATCCAAATTTGACTGTTATTGGGTACATTAAGGAAGAAAAAGCAGGCTGCAATTTGATATTAAGAGACGAATCCTCTGTTGAATTAAAAGCTAGAGGCTGGGGAACTAACTCTAAATAATTTTTTTATTTTAGCTCAATGAAATTTTGTCTCTATCCGCTTTTATTTCTAATTTCTCTAAATTCCTTTTCCAGTACTTATTATGTAGCTCCATCTGCTTCAGGGGGTAGTAATTCAAATAATGGATCCATTTCTTCACCCTGGGAAACGATTACTTATGCATTAACACAGCTTTCTGCAGGAGATACATTATACTTAAGAGAAGGTACTTATAGAGAAACAATTACAATAACTCAAGATGGTAGCTCAGGCAATGTGATTACTATTGAAGCATATACTGATAATGGGACTTTAGAAACTGTAACTATTGATGGGACAGTAGATGTAAGTGGCACTTGGAGTACTTATAGCGGCGTTTCTGGAGCCTATCAACTTTCTTCCTACACTACGGATATAACACAACTTTTTGTTGATGATGTGCCTATGGTAAATGCTAGATGGCCAAATGCTCAATTTAATGATGACTCTATTTTTTCTCATTCTACTTGGGCTCAAGGTGATGAAGATAATAGCTCAAATGGATCACTTACAATTGATGAGGATGAACATGATCCAGGGGCTTTAGATCTTAATGGATCCATAGGAATTTTAAACATAGGTTCTTTCAGAACTTGGGCTGTAGTGATGACAGGTCATACGCAGAATGGTTCTGCTGATGATGTGATCACATATAATACAGCAGATATAGGAACCTATAAGGACAAGCATCATTATTATTTTTTTGAAGGAAAATTAGACTTATTGGATACAAATAATGAATGGTTCCATGATAAGTCAAATGAAGTGTTATATCTTTTCCCAGATGATGGACTGGACCCTTCATCAAGATCAATAAAAGCTAAAACAACAGATTATAGAGTCACTTTCAATAATGCAAATTATATTACATTTAAAAAAATAAACTTCTTTGCCACTACAATTGATTTTGTAAAATCTAAAAACATAACCATAGAGGAATGCAATTTTTATTATCCAACTGCATCAGAAAGAATGCTTGGGACAATAAATGGTGTGGGAACGCTAAATGTTTTAGAAATAGATGCAAATTCACATAATAATATCATAAAAAAATGTCTTTTCGAAAACGCAGAAGGAGAAGCATTAAGAATTAAAGGCACTAATAATACTATAGAAAACAACTATTTTCATCATATAGATTGGAGTGTCTCCGATCTAGCAGGGTTGATGGTAACCATATACTCCGGAAGCAATGCTGAGGATAATACATTTACTAAAAATACTATTCACACCACTGGTGCATCCGCCACTGTTCTTCCAGGAAAAGATTCAGAATTCTCATATAATAAGGTTTCCAATACGGGTTTGTTACAATCAGATGGAGCAGTATTTCAAGGCACTACGAAATTTGTTGAGGGTTCAAATGTTCATCACAATTTTGTTTATGACACTGAAAAATATGCATACAGATATGATGCGGCAGCAGATGATCCTTCAGGGGCTGGTAATTATGGTGTGATGCATCATAATGTTGCTGATAATACAAATGGGCTAATGGTAAAAGGAAATAATCAAATAATTGCCCATAATACTATTTTAAATACAATAAATAATAAAAATGATATTGTGATTTTATCTGAAGCCTGCTCTAATACAAATACTTGGCTTTATAATAATATAGCAGAAAGAATTGGCTCTCATAGAACTTCTCAATCATTTTCATTAACATCTAATAGTCCAATGCCCATTGCTGGAAATAATGGAGGATCAGATGTTGGATATCTTAAAGAATCATCTAGCTGGAGGGCATGTGTAGATAGTGATGCTTATTATGTAGGTACTGGTGATGGAAGCTCTCAAGCCAATATTGATGGAATTAATATTTCAAGGACAGGAATTACTTATAATGCCAATGTTGAGAATTTAATTAATTATAATTCGTCTGATGGAAAATCAGAAGCAGATTATGTTCCTACCAATAATAACACAATTGTTGATCAAGGGATTTCTCCTACAAACACAGTTGACACTTCATCATCTACAACTGGTCAGTTGAATAGTTTGGTTCCACATACTTCAGCTGGTTCTGCAGCTGATATTGGTGCTTTTGAATATGGAGGAGACCTTTGGAGAGCAGGGATTGATTGGACCCCTAAATTTCATACAGCAATTTGGAAAACTGATGCGTCTTCAACTGACTGGAATACTACTACAAACTGGTCAACAGGAGCTGTTCCTACAACTGATGTAAATGTATTAATACCAACTGGAGCATCAAATTACCCTACAATTTCGAATTCTGGAGCAGCTGCTAAAAATGTTACTGTCAATAGTTCTGCTACACTTACAATAAATCGTGATAGTGATCTTACATTATCTGGGAATTTGGTTAATAGAGGAACATTAACATTAAATTCAGATTCTAATGAGTTTGCATCAATTATTGTTCAAGGAGCTTCTAGTGGAAATATAGTCTACAAAAGATATGTAGCAGATGAAGGTAATGATGAATGGGATTTAATCGGCTCTCCAGTGGCGGGTCAAGGTATATCAGCATTTGTTTCGGCAAATAGCAGTATTGCAGATGAGGGATCTCAATATGGAATAGGAGTATTTAGTAATGATGGGACAACTGATACAGCTGCAGCTATGTATACTAATTATACCACTTCAAATGTGGGTGATGCTGGAAATTTCACCGCTGGACAAGGCTATGCAATGGCTACTGATGAAGCTGATACTCCAGGAACAACATTAGACTTCACAGGGACTATTAGAATAACTGATCTAACGGGTGTTTCTATTGATGACAATAGTTCAGGTGCTACAAATTTTGGAAAATGGAATCTAGTTGCTAATCCATTTCCATCTTATTTAAATGCTAATGATGACGCACATGCATCTAACAATTTTTTAACTGTAAATGCCTCTAATCTGCATGCTAGCTTTGCTGCAGTATATGGCTATGATGGTGATGGAACATTTACGGCTTACAATCACACCTCGCCTGGATCAGCTGTCTATATAGCTCCAGGGCAAGGATTCTTTGTTGCATCTGATGACTCTGGAGGGAATACTATCTCTTTTACAGAAGCGATGCAGACTGTAAGTGGTGGTGATGATTTTATTGATAATTCGGATGT
>CAZBCJ010000068.1:0-2014 GCA_964490545.1 uncultured Flavobacteriaceae bacterium
CTTGTGGAGCATATCATTATGGTGTTTTAGGAGTTAGTGTTCCTGAATATTTTATCTATGCAATATTTAATTGGGTGAGTCCAATAATGACTTTACTTTATGCAGGGTTTTCTATAAAAATCAGAACTATCGTTAATGCTAAAACTTTGTGATATAATCACTCTTGTTCTATTAAAGATTATTAACTTGCGTTTTTTGTTCCTATCTTTAATTTATGGCTAAAGTGAATAGTAAAAAAAATAAGTTTTCCTTTTCATTAAAAAGAGAAAAAAAAGAGATGTCAAGCTCACAAAAATTGTTTTATGGCAGCTCACTGATAATATTATCCTTAATATTTTTTATTTCATTCACATCATACTTTTTTTCTGGGCATATTGATCAAAGTTCACTTTTTGAATTATCAAACAGAGATATTGTTTCTGAAAACTGGATGAGCAAACTTGGTGCTCATCTTAGTTATTTTTTCATTTATCAAGGATTTGGAATTTCTTCATATATATTTAGCATACTCATTTTATTGTCTGGACTTCATATCATTTTAGAAATAAAAAACAGAAACCTTATAAAAAACTGGCTTTGGGGGTTTTATCTAATGATATATGGATCTGTCTTTTTTGCATTCGTAGATAGCTCAGGCAACTATTCTGGTGTAATTGGCTATGAAATTAATAGTCTATTGACTGATTATATTGGTGTAATTGGGACCTCATTCTTGTTGTTTATACTAGCTATGCTATATATGACTGTTAGATTAAATTTAAGACTAGAACATATTTCTAGAATTTATAGAATGAACTGGTTTTATGTGCAGATTGCCGCAATCTTTAAAAGAAAACAAAAAGCAGCAAATGATGAAATTGAAGATTCTTCAAATTTAGAAAGCGCAATTGATAAAGCTAAACAGGAGACAGATACTGAAGCTAAAGATGAGATAATTCATCAAGAAACAGTGGATAAAACTAGCAAAGAGGTACCTGCTGAAGGCAAAAAATCTAAAATAAAAGATGAAATTGATATTCAAGTGGAAAAGATTATTGAAGAAAAATCTGAAACAGATAATCTTTCTGATAAAATAGTGAAAAATTTTGGGCTTTTTGATCCTAAGCTAGAGCTTGGAAATTTTCAATTCCCTTCATTAGATCTGTTAAAAAAATATGATAGTGAAAAAATAAATATAGACAAACAAGAGCTTGAAGAAAACAAAGACAAGATTGTTGAAACATTAGGCAACTATAACATTAGTATCTCAAGTATTAAAGCAACAGTTGGCCCAACGGTTACTTTATATGAAATAATTCCAGATGCAGGAATAAGAATATCAAAAATTAAGAATCTAGAAGATGATATAGCTCTATCATTGTCAGCTCTTGGAATTAGAATTATTGCTCCAATTCCAGGAAGAGGAACTATTGGGATAGAAGTTCCAAACAAAAATTCAACAATTGTATCAATGCATTCTGTAATATCTTCAGAAAAATTTCAGCAGTCTGAGATGGAACTTCCTATTGCTATTGGTAAAACTATTAGTAATGAGACTTCCGTTGTAGATCTAGTTAAAATGCCTCACCTGCTTATGGCTGGTGCTACAGGTCAGGGTAAATCTGTAGGACTAAATGCTGTGTTAACTTCATTATTATACAAAAAACATCCTGCAGAAGTTAAATTTGTTCTAGTAGATCCAAAAAAGGTAGAACTTACTTTATTTAATAAAATTGAAAGACATTATTTAGCAAAACTACCTGACTCTGAAGATGCTATAATAACAGATAATAAAAAAGTTATCTATACTCTAAATTCATTATGCATTGAGATGGATAATAGATACGAATTATTAAAAAATGCATCCTGTAGAAATATTGTTGAATACAATAAAAAGTTTAAGGCAAGAAAATTAAATCCAAATGATGGTCATCAATATCTTCCCTATATAATTCTTATTATTGATGAATTCGCTGACTTGATCATGACTGCTGGAAAAGAAGTAGAGACTCCTATAGCTAGACTAGCACAATTA
>CAZBCJ010000068.1:2024-6429 GCA_964490545.1 uncultured Flavobacteriaceae bacterium
ACCCACCCAGGATTTGAAGATTACGCAACACAATATTGGGATACATTTAATAATCGCTACTCAAAGACCTTCAGTAAATGTAATTACAGGTGTAATTAAAGCAAATTTCCCTGCAAGAATTGCCTTTAGAGTAACTTCTAAAATTGACTCAAGGACTATTCTAGATAGCTCTGGAGCAGATCAGCTAATTGGACGTGGTGATATGCTGTTTACACAAGGAAACGAGATTATAAGACTTCAGTGTGCTTTTGTTGATACTGATGAGATAGAAAAATTAACTGACTACATTGGATCACAGAAAGCATATGCTAGTGCACACAACCTTCCAGAATATGTAGGAGAAGAGAGTGGCACAAATCTTGATATAGATAAAGAAGATAGAGATGCGTTGTTTAAAGAAGCCGCAGAAGTAATTGTAATTGCCCAACAAGGATCTGCATCACTTTTGCAAAGAAAACTTAAATTGGGATACAATAGAGCTGGCAGGCTTATTGATCAACTTGAAGCTGCTGGAATTGTTGGTCCATTCGAAGGAAGTAAAGCACGACAAGTTTTAATAACAGATCTTCAATCATTAGAACAATATCTTGAAAATGAATAAATATTATAACATGAAAAAAATCATACTTCTGTTTACAGTAGGTGTTATATCAAATACTATAGCAATAAGTCAGAATTCTACAGAAGCAGAAAAACTCTTAAACAAAGTTTCTGAAAACATAAAAAGTTATGATAATATATATATTAATTATACTTATACGCTTTTTAACTCAGAAGAAGATATTAATCAGACTAATAAAGGAAGTTTTGTCACTGAAAATAATAAATGGAAATTTGTTATGCTAGATGTAACTAGGATTTTTGATGGAAATAAACTATACACAATTAGTCCAGATGACGAAGAAGTTACTATTTCAACTCAAAACCCAGATGATGAGAGCACGATAACCCCAAACAAAATGCTCTACTTTTATGAAGAAGGATATAATTTTGAAATGGATATAGTCCAATATATTGGAAGAAAAAAGATTCAATATGTCAAGTTAATTCCAATGGATTCAGATGCTGAAATTAAATATATATTACTTGGAGTTGATGTTGAGTTTAGTCAGATTTACAAAGTAATTGAAACAGGAATAAATGATACGCAAACAACAATTGCTATAGTTGATTTTGAGGTAAATCTGCCTCTTGAAGAATCTTTGTTTGTTTTTGATAAAGAAAAATATTTCGAAGAATTAAATTATTACGAGAATATAATTGATTAAATTTTCATTGAAATTAATAGATCAATACATATTTAAAACTTACTTAAGAACATTACTTACTGCATTTTGCATTTTAATGTTAATTTTCCTTCTACAATCAGTTTGGATGTACATTACTGAGCTTGCTGGGAAAGATCTTGAACTTGATATAATACTTAAATTTTTATCATATGCCTCTCCTAAGCTTGTCGTTCTAGTTTTACCACTGGCTATTTTACTCTCTAGTATTATGGTATTTGGTCAATTGGCTGAAAACTATGAATTTGCCGCAATGAAATCTACTGGACTATCACTCCAAAGGATTATGAGAAGTTTAATCTATTTTACTCTTTTTCTAGGAATTATTGTTTTCTTTTTCTCAAATAATGTAGTTACAGCAGCAGAATTTAATTTTCTTAATCTTAGAAAAAATATCTCAAAAGTAAAACCCACTATGGCAATAGCTGAAGGGCAGTTTAGTGAAATTGGAGATTTTAATATTAAGGTTGAAGAAAAATATGGAAATAGAGGTCAATACCTTACTGATGTAATTGTTCATCAGAAAAAAAATAAAGTTGGAAATTATACAGTAATAAAATCAAAAACAGGTGAAATCACTAATGAAAGTGATTCAGATATTTTACAGCTAAAACTATATGATGGAAATTATTACGATGAGGTTATTAACAAAGACTACAGAGTTAGCAAATCAAAACCATTTGTAAAAAGCTATTTTAAAGAATATATGTTGAATATTGATCTTTCACTAATAAATGATGTAGATTTTAACCAACAAGAGAGTACAAATAGGTATTCTATGCTAAATGTAAAAGATTTAAATACAACCATTGATTCACTGGTAATTAAGAAAAGGAAAGACTACCAGGTAATTGCCACAAAATTGTATAATAGATCTAATGCAAAATCCTTAAATAGTAATATTAATCCTATAGTTGAAGAATTTAAAGGAGAAAATGTGTACAATCTGTTTAAACCGCAAAAACAAAAACAGCTTTTTGACCTAGGAATTAGTTCAGTTAACAGTACCATAAGCATACTAAAATCAAACATGTTAATACAAGCTAGAAGAGAGAAAAATATTAACAAGCATTTCATGTCACTTCATGATAAATTTGCGCTTAGTTTTGCATGTATAATTCTTTTCTTTATTGGAGCACCACTGGGAACAATTATAAGAAAAGGAGGTTATGGATTTCCTATGGTTATTTCACTTATTCTATTTTTAACCTATCATTTTGTAGGAGTTTTTGCTAAAAATCTTGCTGAGGATACTAGTATAAGTCCAATACTTGCTAGCTGGTTATCAACAATAATTATGTTTCCAATTAGTGTGTATCTAACCAATAGAGCTACAAAAGATAGGAGCATTCTTAACGTTAGTGAAATAACTGAAAAATTCTTACAATATTTTAAGAGATAATTAGGTTTTAATATGTTGATTTAATGCGATATATTTGAACAATCTTATAGATTTCTAAATGTCTGCACGGGATAAACTTAAACTAAATACAATTGAGTCAGCAATTAATGATATTAGGCTGGGTAAAGTTATTATTGTTGTAGATGATAAAAATCGTGAAAATGAAGGTGATTTCGTGGCAGCTGCTGAAGCTATATCCCCTGAGATTATAAATTTTATGGCCACACACGGGAGAGGACTTATATGTGCTCCTGTTACTCATAAATTGTCAAAAAGATTAAAGTTAAATCTAATGGTAGGCTCTAGCTCAGATCCCCAAGATACAGCTTTTACTGTATCGGTAGACTATAAAGGAAATGGAGTTAGCACAGGTATTTCTGCAGCAGATCGATCTAAAACCATAAAAGCATTGATAGATACTGAAACAAAATCTCATCAATTTTCAAAGCCCGGTCATGTTTTTCCGTTGATTGCAAAGGATGGTGGTGTTTTAAGACGTACTGGCCATACAGAAGCTGCTATTGATTTTGCTAGGCTTGCTGGTTTTAAACCAGCAGGTGTTATTGTAGAAATCATGAATAAGGATGGTACTATGGCACGATTACCACAACTGATAAAAGTGGCTAAAAAATTCGATTTAAAAATAATATCAATTGAAGATTTAGTTGCCTACAGAATGGCTCACGACTCCTTGATAGAAAAAAAGGAAGATTTTGATATAGAAACTAAGTTTGGAGCATTTAGACTAAGAGCCTATGAACAAACTACTAATCATCAGCTACACATATCGCTTACAAAAGGTGCTTGGGATAAAGATGAACCTGTTTTAACAAGGATTAATTCTAAAGTAACTAATAATGATATTTTAGGAATGCTTACCAATGGAAAAGAAGAGAAATTAGATAGTATGTTTAAAATTATCAATGATGATGGTAAAGGTGCAATCATTTTTATAAACCAAGAAAATCAATCCTTAAATACTCTGAAAAGATTAAAAACCTTAAAAAGCAATCAAAAAAACAATAAAGTTGTTAAAGCTCCTAGGATTCAAATGGATATAAAAGATTTTGGTATTGGAGCACAAATTTTACATGATTTAGATATTCATAAGCTTAGACTAATATCAAACGGGAAAAAAGAAAAAAGAGTCGGAATGATAGGTTATGGCCTTGAAATTGTAGAATACATTAATTATTAACTACTTCTTTTTATGCCGGTATATCCAAGGCAAAAATCTTGGGTCCCTAAATATATTAAGCCAACTGTTATGTTTGACATTATTATAAAGAGTAAGTTTTGGGCTTCCGCCAGCCTGTATAACAGCATTTGCCATTCTAATTGAATAATACGGATGAACCGTTCTATCATCAGATCCATGAACAATCCAAAGAGCAGTTTTCTTAGCATAGTTTAATGTCCAGTCTGGATGTCCTGCACCACAAATTGGAGTGGCTGCAGCAAACATATCTGGTCGATTGTTTAAGAGCTCAAACACTCCCATAGCACCGTTGGAAAGACCAGTAAGATAAACTCTATTCTTATTTACATGATCAAGGACAACAAGTGAATCCATAAGGCTTATTACCATAGATAGTGATTTTGTTGGGGTAGAATTCTTCTTAAACTTATAATTCTTATTGTCTGGGGATTTTATTAGTTCTCTGCTAGACCATGAGTCAGTAGCTGGGGCTTGCGGAAATATTACAATTGCTGGAAA
>CAZBCJ010000069.1:0-6300 GCA_964490545.1 uncultured Flavobacteriaceae bacterium
AATTAATGATTCTAAGAAAAAATCTAAATAGAGAAATTGTTCATTATAATATATATTCTATTATTTTTTATTTCTTAGGGTTAAAAAGATTGAAAAAAGTATAATTAAAATTTATCTTTTTTTTACTTTTATATCAGGATAATTAAAATTAAAATTTTACAAATGAAAAAAACACTTTTATTATGTTTAGGGGCATTGTTTATAATGTCTTCTTGCGTTTCTAAGAAAGAATACTCTTCTTTAGAGAACAGACACAAAAAAACTCAAGATTTGTTGAATACAGCTACTATTAAGTTGAATGCATGTCTTGAAGAAAAAAGCTCAGCAGAGACACTAGCTATTTCTTATAAAGAAAGAGCAGATTATTTAAGAAGAACAAATGAGCAATTATTTATTCAATCCAAAGATTATCTTGAACTTACGTCAAAAAGTGCAGACAATCTCGAAAAATCTCTAGAAAGTATGAAAGAGAAGGATCTTAAAATTACAAGATTGCAAGATGCACTCACTAGAAAAGATAGTGTAACTCTAGCAATTGTAACTAGTCTTAAGAAAGAAATAGGAATAAATGATCCTGACATAGAAGTTAATGTTGAGAAAGGAGTTGTTTTTATTTCTCTATCAGACAAGCTTCTATTCAAAACTGGAAGTTATGTAGTATCAGATAGAGCTAAAGAGATTTTAGGAAAAGTAGCAGTAGTTGTAAATGGCAAGCCTGACTTTGAATGTATGGTAGAAGGTCATACTGATAGTAGGTCATATGAAAATGGTGTTTTATTAGATAATTGGGATTTAAGTGTTAAAAGAGCAACATCTATAGTAAGAGTTCTACAAGAACTAGATGTTAATCCTGGCAGACTAATTGCAGCTGGAAGAAGCTATTTTGATCCTCTTGTTGAAAACGATACTGCAGAGAATAGAGCAATTAATAGAAGAACTAGAATTGTAATTATGCCAAAAATCGACCAATTCTATGATATGATTGAAAAAGAAATGAAGAATTTAACTTCAGGAAATTAATAAATTCTAAACAATTAAAGAGCCCAATCCTATAGATTGGGTTTTTTTATGATATAATTTTAAGTTTTGCAAACCTTAATAGTAGTTTTTTAATCCCTCCCCTTTCAAAATTAATTTCAGCTCTAGTATCATTACCCTTTCCTTCTAATTTCAACACCTCTCCTTTCCCAAATCTAACATGGCTTACAATATTTCCTTTAACCAAATTATCATCAAATAAATTAATTTTAGAATTTTCTTTATTAACCTTAACATAATTGCTAGGAATTCTTGGCTTAGGTTTATTATACCTAATCTTATTTCTATTAAAACTTCTATTTATATTATTAAAGGATAAATTTTCTTTTTTACTGGTTATTGGAGTTAAAATACTAATATATTTTTCATCTATTTCATCAATAAATCTGCTAGGTTCAGAATCAATTAATTTACCCCATCTATACCTGTTTATAACATAACTTATGTTTATTTCTTTCTTAGCTCTAGTTAAAGCTACATAAAACAGCCTTCTTTCCTCCTCAAGCTCATCTCGTGAATTAATATTCATAGCACTAGGAAACAGATTCTCTTCTAGTCCTACAATATATACACAAGGGAATTCAAGCCCTTTTGCTAGGTGTATGGTCATCAATGAAACTTTATCCAAGTTTTCATGATCTTGGTCTAAATCCGTTACTAATGCAACATCTTGTAAAAATTCTTGTATAGTTCCTTTTGATTCAGAATTATAAAGTTGTGTGTCAACAAAATCTTGTACACCATTTAACAATTCTTCAATGTTTTGTATTCTATTTATACTTTCCAAGGATTCCTCCTTTTTATATAGTTTATATATTCCCGATGATTTTATTACTTCTTCAGTTATTTCAAACGCATTTGAATCACTTAACATCAATTTGGCTTTTTCAATTAAAAGAACAAAATCGCTAATCTTATTCCTAATTTTTAAACCAATAGATAGATTAGATTCATTAATATTTCTAGCAACATCATAGATTGAAATTTTTCTTTGTTTTGATTCTATTATTAATTTGTCAATTGATGTTTTTCCTATACCTCTTGCAGGAAAGTTTATAATCCTCTTAAAAGCTTCCTCATCTGCGTTATTTACTATTAATCTCAAATAGGCTAAAACATCTTTAATTTCTTTCCTTTGATAGAAAGATAATCCACCATAGACTCTATAGGGTATATTTTTTTTTCTTAGTGAATCTTCAAATGCTCTAGATTGTGCATTTGTTCTATATAATATGGCAAAATCTTTATTGTTAAATTGATTTCTCATTTTACTCTCAAAGATTGAACTTGCTACAAATCTTCCCTCTTCACCGTCAGTTAGTAATCTTGTTATATTAATTTTTGATCCTGTTTCATTTTCAGTCCAAACAACTTTAGCAAGTTTATTTTCATTTTTATCAATTATACTATTAGCTGCATTGACTATGTTTTTTGTAGATCTATAATTCTGTTCCAATCTAAACACATTTACTTCTTGATAGTCTCTTTGGAAATTTAATATATTCTTAATATTAGCTCCTCTAAAACTATATATACTTTGAGCATCATCACCAACAACACATATATTTTGAAATTTATCAGATAGCGCCTTAACAATAAGATATTGTGAATGATTAGTGTCTTGATATTCATCTACGAGAATATATCTAAATAAATTTTGATATTTTGCAAGAACCTCGGGTGATTTAGAGAGTAATTCATTAGTCTTTAATAATAGATCGTCAAAATCCATTACTCCTGCTTTAAAACATCTGTTTATATATTCTACATATACATTAATAAAACTTGAACGTTTAGCTAATTTATCTGATTCTATTAATTCATCACTCTGTCTATATATTGTAGGTGTAATAAGACTGTTTTTCAGAGAAGATATCCTGGAATATATGTTTTTATATTTATATATCTCTTTATCTAAATTTAATTCCTTTATCACAGATGAAACTAGTTTTTGAGAATCTTCAGTATCATAAATTGTAAAATTTGAGCTATAACCTATTTTTTCAGCTTCAATTCTTAATATTTTAGCAAAAACTGAATGAAATGTACCCATCCATAAGTTCTTTGCTTCTTCTCCAACAATCCCAGCTATTCTTTCTTTCATTTCTCTAGCTGCTTTATTTGTAAAAGTTAAGGCAAGGATATTAAAAGGATCTACCCCTTTGGTCATTAAATGTGCAATCTTATAAGTTAACACCCTGGTTTTTCCAGACCCTGCTCCTGCTATAACAATCATAGGTCCATCTGTATGCAATGTTGCTTTTAACTGAGATTCATTAAGGTTGTTTAGATAATTCTTCAATTTTAAATACGATTTTGAGTGAAATTAATTAATGTATTTATTAATTGATATTAGAAAAATGAAATTTTATAAACAAATTCACTCTATAATTAATGCAAATTAAAGTTTTAAGAATTTAAAAAATATTAATTTTAAGAAAATGAATAATTCTTTCTTACATACATCTATTGACTATCTTAAAGGAGTTGGTCCAAATAGATCAAAACTATTTAAAAAAGAACTTAAAATTTTTACTTATCAAGATCTTTTAAGCTTCTTTCCATATAGATATGTAGACAAAACAAAGTATCATAAAATTGATGAAATCAACAACACAAAATCTGAGATCCAGCTTATTGGCAAAATAATTGATTTATATGAGAGTGGACCACCAAGAAAAATGAGGCTAGTAGCAAAGGTGAGTGATGATACAGGTGTTATAAAATTAGTTTGGTTTAAATCTTATAAATGGATTAAAGAAAGTCTAATATTAAATAAAAATTATATTATTTATGGAAAACCAAATATGTTCAAGGGTATATACAATATACCTCATCCTGAATTAGAATTGTATAAAAAGGAGAATTTAAAATACAGGTCTTCTTTAGATCCAGTATACCCATCTACTGAAAACTTAATTAAAAGAGGTATTACAAATAAAGTAATTAGAAATATTGTTAAAGAATTACTGTTTAAAACAAAATCGAAATTTGTAGAAAGCCTGCCAAAATATATTATCAAAGAATATAAACTTCTAGATAAGAATAGTGCTATAATAAATATTCATCTGCCAAAATCTAATCAAGTTCTATCAGAAGCTATTAAAAGATTGAAGTTTGAAGAACTTTTTTATCTTCAATTACAATTGATTAAAAAAAATATTTCAAGAAAAGAGAAAATTAAAGGCTTTAGATTTAAAAAAGTTGGTAATACTTTTAATTCATTTTACAACAACCATTTAAATTTCAGTTTAACAAATGCCCAAAAGAGAGTTTTAAAAGAAATCCGGACAGACTTAGGAAGCAATGCTCAAATGAATAGATTGCTTCAAGGCGATGTTGGTTCAGGAAAAACTATAATTGCATTTATGACAACATTAATAGCAATAGATAATAATTTCCAAGCATGCATAATGGCTCCAACTGAAATTTTGTCAGTACAACATTATAATAATTTTAAAGAAACATGTAAGTTATTGAATATCAGTATTGAAATACTTACAGGCTCAACCAAAGCTTTAGAAAAAAGAAAGATATATGATAAGCTTGAGAATGGTGAATTACAAATACTTATTGGAACACATGCCTTAATTCAAGACAAAGTTAAATTTAAAAATCTTGGCATAGCAATAATTGATGAACAACATAAATTTGGAGTAGCTCAAAGAAGTAAATTATGGAAAAAAAACACTCTCCCACCACATATCTTAATTATGACAGCAACTCCAATTCCAAGAACATTAGCAATGTCAGTATATGGAGATTTAGATATTTCGTTGATTGATGAACTTCCCCCTGGAAGAAAGAATATAACTACAGTACATCGAAAGGAGAATAGTCGTCTGAAAGTAATTCATTTTTTAAGAGAAGAAATATCAAAAGGAAGACAAGCCTATATCGTATATCCTCTTATTAAAGAAAGTGAGAAAATGGATTATAAAGATCTTTTAGATGGTTTTGATAGTCTATCAAGAGATTTTCCTCTCCCTAAATATCAAATTTCAATAGTTCATGGTAAAATGAAGCCAGAAGACAAAGAATATGAAATGCAGAGATTTATATCTGGAGTTACTAATATTCTCGTCTCCACAACAGTGATTGAGGTTGGTGTTGATATCCCTAATGCATCTGTAATGATAATTGAAAGTGTAGAAAGATTTGGATTATCACAATTACACCAATTAAGAGGAAGAGTTGGAAGAGGCAGCCATAAAAGTTATTGCATATTAATGTCTGGAAACAAAACTACTAATGACAGCAAAATTCGTATAGATACTATGGTGAAATCTAATGACGGATTTGAAATAGCGGAGAAAGACCTTGAAATAAGGGGTCCGGGAAATCTGATGGGAACTCAACAAAGCGGAGTAATTCCTCTCAAAATAGCAAACCTAGTAAGTGATAAAAATATGATTAGCACAATAAGAGATTATGTTATAAAAATATTAGCAAGTGATCAAAATCTTACAAAAAAAGAAAATTCAATAATCCTAAACACTTATAAACACTTAAATAAGAATAATGACATATGGAATTATATTAGCTAATTCTCATTTAGTAATTTTATTACCAATTCTTCAAATTCTTTTTTAAAATTCTCATACTTTTCTCCAGTAGCAGGACCATTAAAGCCTGTGTGTATGCTTCTAATCTTTTTCTTTTTATCCATAAAGATGAGGGTTGGATAAGAAATAACTTGTTTTAGCACAGGTATTTTCTTTTGAGCCTCAACCTTATTGCTGGTTCCAAACTGTGCTAATAAAATTGGATATTTAATATTAAACCTGTCTATTAATTTGTTGATATTATTAATAGCTTCTTCCTTTGTTTTAGCATATTCAAATGCCAATGAAACAAACTCTAAATCTTCGTAGTCGTTTTGATTAATAAATTCTGAAATAAAAGTAGTTTCATCTAAACAATTTGGACACCAAGTACCCATAATCTGTATCACTAAAACCTTATTATTAAATCTTAGATCAGTGTCAGCCACTACCCTCCCCTTGTTATCTTCAAATGAGAAATTAAACTTATTATAATGATCACTTATTACTGTTAGGTTATTTGGGTTTGGAAGTGTAAAATTTTGATCACGATTGGCTATAAATGAGATTTTATTATAATTGCCTCTATAAAAAAATCCACGTATAGTATTCTCCTTTAGTTGTCCTTTAAATAGATATGAATGAGCTCCATTAAATGTAGACAACTTTATTGAATTTTCTTCTGAAACACCCTCCATAAACCCATAATCTCCTGTAG
>CAZBCJ010000070.1:0-6212 GCA_964490545.1 uncultured Flavobacteriaceae bacterium
GAATTTATTCTGATAACATGTCCGGAGCGTTTGGCAAAGGAAAAATGGTAAAAAATAATTTAAGGGTTGAATTATTTTTGACCCTAAATTTTTAAAAGAAGTTAAATATAAATTAAAATATTATGTCTGGGTTAATAGGAAAAAAGATAGGAATGACCAGTATTTTTGATGACAGCGGGAAGAATGTCCCATGTACTGTTATCGAGGCTGGCCCTTGTATTGTTACCCAAGTCAGAACTGATGAAATTGACGGCTATAATGCACTACAATTAGGTTTCGATGACAAGGCAGAGAAAAATGCTGTAAGGGCTGAAAAGGGTCATTTTAAAAAGGCTGGATCGGTTGTTAAGAGAAAAGTTGTTGAGTTTCAAGGTTATGATAAGGAATACAAGATTGGTGATAGTATAGGAGTAGATCACTTTGAAGAAGGAGAATTTGTTGATGTTTCTGGTATTTCAAAAGGAAAAGGATTTCAGGGGGTTGTAAAAAGACATGGCTTTGCAGGTGTTGGACAAGCAACTCATGGTCAGCACAACAGATTAAGAGCTCCTGGATCAATTGGAGCAGCTTCTTATCCTGCAAGAGTTTTTAAGGGGATGAAAATGGGTGGAAGAATGGGTGGAAATAAGATAAAAGTTATGAATTTAAGAGTTTTAAAGGTAGTTCCTGAAAAGAATTTACTATTACTTAAAGGATGTGTTCCTGGCCATAAGAACTCTTATTTAACTATAGAAAAATAATGAAAGTAGCAGTATTAGATTATAAGGGTAAAGACACTGGTAGAAAGGTAGAACTTTCAAAGGATATTTTTGAAGTGGAGCCAAATGACCATGCATTGTATTTGGACGTAAAACAATATCTTGCAAATCAGCGTCAAGGAACTCATAAGGCAAAGCAAAGAGCTGATATAACAGGGAGTACAAGAAAAATTAAAAAACAAAAGGGAACAGGAACTGCACGAGCTGGTAGTATAAAATCAGGTATTTTTAGAGGAGGTGGAAGAATTTTTGGACCTCAACCTAGAGATTATGATTTAAAACTAAATAAAAAGTTAAAAAAATTAGCTAGAAAATCTGCTTTAACAATTAAAGCAAAAGATAAGGCTATAACAGTTTTAGAAGATTTTGAATTTAAATCTGTTAAAACCAAAAATTTTACCTCTGTTATTAAAGCGCTTAATCTAGAAGATAAAAAATCTCTATTTGTCTTTGGAGCGCCAAATAATAATGTATATTTGTCGTCGCGAAATTTAAAGGGCTCAGATGTTGTAATATGCTCAGAATTAAGTACTTATAAGATTTTAAATGCTAATCAATTGGTGCTTTTAGAGAGCTCATTAAATGAAATAAAAACTAATTTAAGTAAATAGAAAGAAATGAGTGTTTTGATTAAACCTATTATAACAGAGAAAGCTAATAACGATAGTGAGTTAAACAATCGTTATACTTTTCAAGTTGAAAAAAATGCTAATAAGGTTCAAATAAAAAATGAAGTTGAATCAGCATACGGAGTTAAAGTTCTTAAGGTAAGAACAATAAATGTTCGTTCTGATAGAAGAATTAGATATACAAGGGCTGGAATGCAGTTTGGAAAATCAAATGCAATAAAAAAGGCAATTATTCAATTGGCTGATGGAGAGTCAATCGATTTATATGCTAATGTTTAATAATATATAATTAATGTCAGTAAGAAAATTAAAACCTGTAACACCTGGACAACGCTTTAGAATAGTGAATGAATTTGATTCAATTACTAAATCAAAGCCTGAAAAATCATTGTCAGTTCCTTTAAAAAGAACTGGCGGTAGAAATAATACAGGTAAGATGACTATGCGCTATAAAGGCGGTGGTCATAAGAGAAAATATAGGGTTATTGACTTTAAGAGAGATAAATTTGGTATTTCAGCTGAGGTAATGTCTATAGAATATGATCCTAATAGATCAGCTTTTATAGCTCTATTGAAGTATGATGATGAAGAAAAAAGATATATCATTGCACAAAATGGATTAAAAATAGGTCAAAAGGTAATTTCAGGAGATGATGCACCAACAAATCTGGGAAATGCAATGCCTCTTACCAAAATTCCTTTAGGTACAATTATTTCTTGTATAGAATTAAAACCAGGTAAGGGTGCTTCTATGGCTAGAAGTGCTGGCTCATTTGCTCAGTTAATGGCAAGAGATGGAAAATTTGCAACTATTAAGCTTCCATCGGGTGAAACAAGGTTGGTTTTATCTAATTGTTATGCAACAATAGGTGTAGTTTCTAACTCTGATCACCAGCTTATAGTATCAGGTAAGGCTGGTAGAAAAAGATGGCTAGGAATTAGACCTAGAACTAGACCAGTAGCAATGAATCCTGTTGATCATCCCATGGGTGGTGGTGAAGGAAGAGCCTCTGGTGGTCATCCTAGATCAAGAAAAGGAATTCCTGCTAAAGGATTTAGAACTAGATCAAAATCTAAAGAGAGTAATAAATATATTATTGAAAGAAGAAATAAATAAAAATTATGTCTAGATCATTAAAAAAAGGCCCATTTGTTCACTATAAATTGAATAAAAAAGTGGAAAAAAATATAGAAGAAAATAAAAAGACTGTTATCAAAACATGGTCTAGATCTAGTATGATAACACCTGATTTTGTTGGCCAGACTATAGCCGTTCACAATGGAAAACAATTTATTCCTGTATATATAACTGAAAATATGGTTGGACATAAATTAGGAGAATTTTCTCCAACAAGATCCTTTAGAGGTCATGCTGGAGCTAAAAATAGAGGTAATAAATAAACTATGGGAAGTCGTAAAACTAAAATGGTGGAAAATATTAATGAAAGCAGGAAAAATATGGTGACAGCTAAATTAAACAACTGCCCTACATCTCCTAGAAAAATGCGTATAGTTGCGGATTTAGTTAGGGGGAAGGAAGTTGATAAAGCACTTAATATTTTTCGATTTAATGAAAAGGAAGCATCTAGAAAATTGGAAAAATTATTATTGTCTGCCATTTCAAATTGGCAAACCAAAAATGAGAATTCTAATGTTGAGGATGCTGGATTGTTTATTTCTGAGATAAGAGTTGATAGTGGTTCTATGTTAAAGAGATTGAGAACAGCTCCACAGGGAAGGGCTCATAGGATAAGAAAGAGATCTAATCACGTTACAATAGTATTAGGTTCAAAAAATAATGATGTTCAAACTAATTAATTAAATGGGACAGAAGACAAATCCAATAGGAAACAGATTAGGTATTATCAGAGGATGGGAATCCAACTGGTATGGCGGTAAAGATTATGGTGATAAACTAACTGAAGATGAAAAAATTAGAAGGTATATTTATGCTCGTTTAGTTAAAGCTAGTATTTCCAGAGTTATTATTGAAAGAACACTGAGAATCGTTACAATTACTATTACAACTGCTAGACCTGGAATTATAATTGGTAAGGGTGGACAAGAAGTTGATAAGTTAAAAGAAGAACTTAAAAAAATTACATCTAAGGATGTTCAGTTAAATATTTATGAAATAAAAAGGCCAGAATTGGATGCTTTTTTAGTTGCTAGCAGTGTTGCTAGACAAATCGAGAATAGAATTTCTTATAAAAGAGCTGTTAAAATGGCCATAGCTGCATCTATGAGGATGAATGCAGAAGGTATAAAGATTCAGGTTAGCGGTAGGTTGAATGGAGCAGAGATGGCTAGAAGTGAGCATTTTAAAGAAGGAAGAATTCCTTTGTCAACTTTTAGAGCAGATATTGATTATTCTCTGGTTGAAGCTCATACGACATATGGAAGAATAGGAGTTAAAGTTTGGATTATGAAGGGTGAAGTATACGGGAAAAGAGATCTTAATCCATTAGTTGGCTTATCTAAAAGACAAGGCAAGTCTAATAAACGAAGAAGAAATTAAATAAAAAAGGCAAATATTTTAGTATAAATGTTACAACCAAAGAAAACAAAATATCGTAAAGTTCAAAAGGGAAGAATGAAAGGAAATTCGGGAAGAGGCTATAGATTATCTAATGGAATGTATGGGATTAAGTCTCTAGACTCTAATTTTTTAACTTCTAGACAAATTGAAGCGGCTAGAATTGCAGCTACAAGATATATGAAAAGAGAGGGACATTTATGGATTAAAATATTTCCTGATAAGCCTATAACGAAAAAACCTCTTGAGGTTCGTATGGGTAAGGGTAAGGGTGCTGTTGAATATTGGGCAGCTGTAGTGAAGCCTGGAAGAATACTATTTGAAATTGGAGGTGTTTCATTGGATGTAGCTAAAGAGGCATTAAGACTTGCAGCCCAAAAATTACCTGTTAAAACAAAATTTATAATTGCTAGGGATTACGAAGCATAATTTTTTATTATATGAATCAGAGTGAAGTATTAAAATTATCAATTGAAGAGCTTAAGGAACAACTCGTTGAGCAAAAAATGAAATATAATGAGCTTAAAATGGCTCATGCAGTTTCTCCTTTAGAAAATCCTATTCAGATAAGGTTTATAAGAAGATCAATTGCTAGAATCACTACTGAAATAACTAATAGAGAAACAAAATAATTATTATTCTATTTAATGATGGAAAAAAGAAATTTAAGAAAAGAACGTATTGGTAAAGTTACAAGTGACAAAATGCAGAAATCTATAGTTGTTTCTGAAGTAAAAAAAGTAAAGCATCCTATGTATGGGAAGTTTGTATTGAAGACAAAAAAATATGTTGCACATGATGAAAAGAATGATTGCAAAATTGGTGACACAGTTAAAATTATGGAAACAAGACCAATAAGTAAGTCAAAATGTTGGAGGTTAGTAGAAATAATTGAAAGAGCTAAATAAATTATGGTACAGCAAGAATCAAGATTAAAAGTAGCAGATAATACTGGCGCAAAAGAAGTTTTGACAATTAGAGTATTAGGAGGAACAAAAAGAAGATATGCTTCTATTGGGGACAAAATTGTGGTTTCTATTAAAAATGCAACTCCTAATGGGTTAATTAAAAAAGGAGCGGTTTCAACAGCAGTAGTTGTACGAACTATTAAAGAAGTTAGACGACCAGACGGCTCATATATCAGATTTGATGATAATGCATGTGTTTTGTTAGATGCAGTTGGTGAGATGAGAGGAACAAGGGTTTTTGGTCCTGTTGCTAGAGAACTAAGAGATAAAAAATTTATGAAGATAGCATCCTTAGCACCAGAGGTTTTATAAAATTTAATTGATGAAAAAGATAAAAATTAAAACAGGAGATATAGTTAGAGTAATAGCTGGTAATCAAAAAGGAACACAAGGAAAGGTCCTAAAGGTTGTTGCAGCTAAAAACAAGGCTATTGTTGAAGGTATTAATGTAGTTAAAAAACATAATAAACCAAGTGCCAATAATCCTCAAGGGGGTGTAATTGAAAAAGAGTTGTTTATTGATATATCTAATATTTCATTAATAACCTCTAATGGTGATGTTACAAGGGTTGGATATAGAATGGAAAAAGAAAATAAAGTTAGATATTCTAAGAAATCTAATGAAGTAATATAGTTATGAATTATATACCAAGATTAAAGAAAGAATATAAGGAAGAGGTTGTTTCAAACTTAAAAAAGGAGTTTGGATATAGCAATGTTATGCAAGTTCCTAAACTTGAGAAAATTGTGATTTCTAAAGGTGTTGGAGCAGCTGTTAATGATAAGAAGCTTATTGATCATGCTCTAGAAGAAATTACAAATATCTCTGGACAACAGGCTATTGCAACTTTGTCAAAAAAAGATGTTGCATCTTTTAAACTTAGAAAAGGAATGCCAATTGGAGTAAAAGTAACTCTTAGAGGTGAGAGAATGTATGAATTTCTAGATAGACTTGTTACAGCAGCTCTTCCTAGAGTAAGAGATTTTACAGGAGTAAGGGTAGGAGGTTTTGATGGAAGAGGTAATTATAATTTGGGGGTCACCGAACAAATTATTTTCCCAGAGATTAATATTGATAAAATCAATAAGATATCTGGTATGGATATAACATTTGTTACAAATGCTAATTCAGATAAGGAGGCTATGTCACTTTTAAGTGAATTAGGATTACCATTTAGAAAACCTGATGATAAACCGAAAAAAGTAGAAGTAAAAGAAATTATAAAGGAGCCTGAAGTTGAAGAAACTGTTACAGAGGAGTCTGTAGCTGAAGATGTTGTCCCAGAGGAGCCAGCAGTTGAAGAATCTGTTACAGCAGAGG
>CAZBCJ010000071.1:0-6167 GCA_964490545.1 uncultured Flavobacteriaceae bacterium
TAGATAGGATCAGATAATAATCAAATAAACTCTATAACAGATAGAATTTCAATTTTATTCCCAATTAATTCAAATTGAATCATTGTTCTAACCCTGTGAAGTCCATGTTTCCCAATAGCCCCTGGATTCATATGTAACAGATCTAATTCTTTGTCATTCATGACTTTTAATATATGAGAATGACCACATATGAAAAGGTCAGGAGGATTTGATTTTAGTTCTTCTAATATCTTTGGATTGTATCTTTTTGGATAACCACCAATGTGAGTAATCCACACATTTACTTTTTCACAAATAAATCTATTGTGAAGCGGAAATTCGGCTCTAATTTTTTGATCGTCGATATTTCCATATACACCTCTTAAAGGTTTTATTTTTTTTAGCTTATCGCTAACTGAAATATCTCCAATATCACCAGCATGCCAGATTTCATCTACGTTATTAGCATACTTGACAATTTTTTCATCAATGTATCCGTGGGTATCTGAAATTAAAAGAATTTTTTTCATTTTTTAATCTAGGAAGATTAAGTATATATTTGTCCTTTAAACAAATGTAACAAATACCTTGAGATATTTTCTTGAAATTTCATATAACGGTTCAACATTTCATGGTTGGCAATTTCAACCTAATGCTATAACTGTACAGGAGACAATAGAAAATGCTTTAAAAACTTTATTAAAAGAAGAAATCAAAATAGTTGGTGCTGGAAGAACAGATACAGGCGTTCATGCAAAGCATATGTTCGCTCATTTTGATTATAATAAGAAGTTTGAATTAAGTCAACTGAGAATTAATTTAAACTCATTTTTAAATAATCAAATCTATATCAAGGATATATACAGGGTAAGTGATGAAGCTCATGCTAGATTTAGCGCAACAAGTAGAGAGTATGAATATTATATTTCCTTAGTAAAGGATGTATTCTCTTATGAAACTTCGCATTTTATTCAACAAGATTTGAATATAAAAAAAATGAATCAAGCAATATCAATAATTAAGGATTATGAAGATTTTGAAGCATTTTCAAAGTCAAAAACAGATGTAAAAACATATTTATGTAATATTATAAGTTGTTCATTAGTTGAAAATGAAAACATGCTAATATTTAGGATTAAGGCAAATAGATTTTTAAGGAATATGGTAAGAGCTATTGTTGGCACACTCTTGGAAGTAGGATTAGAAAAAATTTCTCCAGCTGAAGTTCATAATATTATTAAGTCAAAAGATAGATCAAAAGCAGGACCCTCAATGCCTGCAAATGCTTTGTTTTTGACTAAAATTGAGTATCCTAGCAATATAAAATTATAATGAAAGAAACAACCAAAGTTTATAACGTAGTGCTTTTTAAAAGATTACTAAACTATATCTCTCCTTATAAGTTATTTTTCTCCGTATGTATATTTTCAGTTCTGGGACTTTCAATTTTTGGAGCATTAAGGCCTGTTGTACTAGAAAAAGTAGTTGATCAGAATCTAACAGCTCAAATCAGTGAGGGTTTTTTATTCTATATTATTGTAATTGGATTATTACTTATATGCGAAGTTATTTCAAATTACCTTTTTATTTATTATGCGAGCTGGTTAGGACAATCTGTAGTTAAAGATATTAGAGTTGAGTTGTTTAATCATATTCTAAATTTTAAGTTGAAGTATTATGATAAATCATCAGTTGGTATATTAATTACAAGAGCTGTTACTGATATGGAAAGAATTGCAGATATTTTTGGTCAGGGACTATTTATGATTCTAAGTGATATTCTAAAAATGCTTTTAGTTGGAATTGTAATGATCATAATGAATTGGAAATTAAGTATAATAGTTTTTTGCACGTTACCTATAATATTAATTGCAACTATGATATTTCAAAAATATATGAAAACGGCTTTTGATGAAGTTAGAACAGAAGTTGCAAATTTAAATTCTTTTGTTCAAGAAAGGGTCACAGGAATGAAGGTATTACAACTCTTTGCAAGAGAAGAAATTGAGTATTTAAAATTTAAAAAAATAAACGAACGTCATAAAAAGGCTTGGTTAAAAACAGTTTGGTATAATTCCATATTTTTCCCAGTGGCTGAAATATTATCATCTCTTACACTAGGCGTTGTTGTTTGGTATGGGGGAATGAATAATATATTGTATAATTTGACGTCTTTGGGCGAATTAACTGCTTTTATTATGATGATCCCAATGATGTTCAGACCATTAAATCAAATTGCAAATAAATTTAACACATTATTAATGGGCATGGTGGCTGCTGAAAGAGTATTTAAAGTTCTTGATACAGAATCCAATATCGATGAATCAGGAAATAAAATAGTCAATAATTTAAGAGGAGATATACAATTTAAAAATATCCATTTCTCATATAATGAATCTGAGATTGTATTAAAGAACATCTCCTTTGAAATCAAGGCTGGGACTACAACTGCTATTGTTGGTTCAACAGGTGCCGGAAAGTCAACTGTTATTAATTTAATTAATAGATTTTATGAGATTAATTCTGGTGATATATTAATTGACGGGACTAATATTAAAGAATTTGCTCTTTCATCGTTAAGAAATCAAATTGGTTTTGTATCACAAGATGTCCATTTATTTTCAGATACAATTCTACATAATATTACTTTAAATAATAGCAATATTTCATTTGATCAAGTAAAAAGGGCCTCAGCTGAAATTGGTGTCCATGATTTTGTAAAAACACTTCCAAATGGTTATAACTATAATGTTCGTGAAAGAGGCATAATGTTATCTACAGGTCAGAGGCAATTAATTTCATTTTTAAGGGCATATGTTACTGATCCAAGAATTTTAATTCTTGATGAAGCTACTTCATCCATAGATACAGACTCTGAAATTTTAATTCAAAAAGCAATTGAAAAAATGACTAACAATAGAACTTCTTTAGTTATTGCCCATAGACTAAGTACAATTAGAAATGCAGATAATATAATTGTGATGAATTTAGGAGAAATTGTTGAGCAAGGAACGCATCAGGAACTTCTTAAGATTAATGGATATTATAAAAATCTCTATGATACTCAATTAAAAAGTCAGAAAAATATGGAATTAGTTTAATTTAAATCTTTTTTGATTAAACCAACTAGATCTTCTGAATCTTTAAAGTTTTTGAATTCACCATTTTTAATGTATGAAATCTTACCTGTTTCTTCTGAAACTACAATTGCTAATGCATCTGTTTTTTCTGTTATACTAACTGCTGCTCTATGACGAAGACCATATTTATTAGGAATCATTTTTTCATTAGTTATTGGCAATACTACCCTTGTAGCTTTAATAAAATTATTCGATACAATAATTGCCCCATCGTGTAAAGGACTATTTTTAAAGAATATACTTTCTATGATTGGCTGAGTAACTTTTATATTCATTTCATCACCTGTATTTTCTAAAAAGTTTAGGTTATTGTTCCTTTCTATGACTATAATAGCACCAGTTTTTGAAATACTCATATTTGTACAGGCAGAAATAATGGATTTAATGTCAGTATTGTTTTTATTAATATCTTGTCCTCCTTTAAGGAAATTCACTCTATCCAATACAGATCCTTTTTTTGCAAAATTTGTGGAACCAATCATTAATAAAAATTTCCTAATTTCTGGTTGAAATACAACAATTAATGCAATAATACCTACACTCATAAATCCACCAATTATACTTGAAAGTAAATCCATTTCTAAAAATGCAGTAATGCGCCAAACTAAGTAGATAAGAATAATTCCTAGGAAGATATTTATTGCAACAGTTCCTTTTAGAAGTTTGTATGCATAATATAATAAAATTGCAACAAGAATAATATCAGCAAATTCGACAATTCCAAAACCAAGTATTTCCTTAAAAAACTCCATAATACGCTGTTAAAGATACGTATAATTATAAAATAATTGAATAAAATTAGGACTCTTAGAATTAATCTTGTTTATTTAGTGCACTTATTAATTTAATGCACTCACTTGCTTCTTTTACATCATGAACTCTTAAAATAGAAGCACCCTTTATTAGAGATACTGTATTGAGAATAGTCGTTCCATTTAAAGATTCTTTAGCACTGGTTTTTAACAATTTGTAAATCATGGATTTTCTGGAAATACCAACCATAATCGGTTTGTCAAGTATTTTTAGTAGATTCATGTTACTTAGTAAATTATAATTTTGCTTAAGATCTTTTGCAAAACCAAACCCGGGGTCAATAATCATGTCATTTATCTTATATGATACAGCTTGATTTATTTTTTTTGAAAAATACTTTATGATCTCTTTAAGCATATCATTATAATTAGTTTTCCTTATCATATTTTGTGGACTTCCTTTCATATGCATCATTATGTATGGAACTTTATATTTGCCTACAATTTTCATCATTTTTTTATCCATTTCACCTGCAGATATATCATTTATTATTGAAGCACCAGAATTTAAACAAGTTTCAGCAACCTTACTTCTAAATGTATCTATTGAAATTATGGTCTCCGGAAATTTATTATTTACTAATTCTAATGCTGGAACAACTCTATTTAATTCTTCATTTTCATCTATATTTTTTCCATTAGGTCTTGAACTATAAGCACCGATGTCAATAAATACTGCCCCATCATTTAACATTTTTTCAACGTGTTTCAATATTTTTTTGTCTGAGTTGTGCACCCCTCCGTCATAAAATGAGTCTGGAGTGACATTCAGTATACCCATAATTTTTGGTGTCGATAAATCTACTAGTTTTCCTGCGCAGTTAATAGTCATTAATTATAGCTATATAAATTTTAATCTTTATTCTTTGAACATTAAAAATATTTAATCGAAATTTACGTAAATTTTGAAATTATAGTGCAAAATACAATAAAACAATATGATACTGTAATTAAAGCTTGTAGGGATCTTTTTCATAAGAAAATGAAGGATTACGGAAGCGCATGGAGGATTTTAAGATTATCTTCTTTAACTGACCAAATTTTTATAAAAGCACAGCGAATTAGAGGATTACAAAAAAACAATGTAAGAAAAATTGATGAGGGGCAATCTGATGAATTTATCGGTATTGTAAATTATTCTATAATGGCTTTAATTCAACTCGATAGAGGAGTTTCAGAGGAGCCGGATATTGATCTATCCGAATCTTTAGATTTATATGATGAAATTGCTGAAAATACAAAAAATTTAATGCTTGACAAGAATCATGATTATGGGGAAGCTTGGAGAGAAATGAGGATAAGTTCTTTAACTGATTTAATAATGCAAAAATTGTTAAGAATTAAACAAATAGAGGATAATGCTGGTAAAACAATTGTTAGTGAGGGTATTGATGCTAATTATAGAGATATGATAAATTATGCTGTTTTTGCACTGATTCTTTTAAATAAGTAGTATGAAAATTTTAGTTAATATTTTAAGAATATTTGTAGGGTCATTATTTGTTTTTTCAGGATTGGTTAAAATTAATGATCCAATTGGCTTTTCATTTAAACTTGAAGAATATTTTGGCCCAACTGTATTTGATGTTGATTTTTTATTACCCTATACTTTAGCTCTAGCTATTATTATAGTTATCCTTGAGGTTCTGTTAGGTCTTTTTTTACTAATAGGATTTAAACCTAAGTTAACTATATGGGTTATGCTTTTAATGATTGTTTGGTTCACATTCCTAACTTGGTATTCTGCATATTATAATAAGGTAACAGATTGTGGATGTTTTGGTGATGCAATTCCATTAACTCCATGGGAATCTTTCACTAAGGACGTTTTCCTTCTATCCTTTATATTAATTATATTTTATAAAATAGAGTCAATTAAGCCTATAATTAATTTTAAAAATCAAATAATTGTTTCTGCTATTTCTTTATTTATATGCTTTTCAATAGTATATAGAGTTATTGAGCATTTACCTATCATTGATTTTAGGCCTTATAAAATACAAGCAAACATAATTGATAATATGGTTGTTCCTGATGATGCTCCAAAAGATATATGGAATTATGATTGGAAATTTGTTGTAGATGGTAAAGAAAAAGTAGTATCAACTTCTGGAGAATATCCCTCTACCAATGGTGAATTTGTATCTGTTGAAACAGAATTACTAGAAAAGGGCTATGAAGCTCCAATATATGATTTTTCTATGGAGATCAATGGTCAAGATTTTTCAAAAGAACT
>CAZBCJ010000072.1:0-5377 GCA_964490545.1 uncultured Flavobacteriaceae bacterium
GAGAAAACCACTACTTCATTCTTCACTTGAAATTGCTACGTACAATCCTGTTATTGGAGAATATATTTTAGCAATTGGACACCCAAAATTATCGTCAGGAATTGGAACATGGATTATCACAAACGGACAAACAATTAAACCGTGTCTTAGAACAAATAACTCTTATTTTTGGTCAAACTTAAAACATATTCAGGAAGGTCATTATGGAGGACCAATAGTTAATATAGAAGGGAAATTAATAGGAATACTGAATCCAAGTGCATCAACTCCTTTTTATCCAGAAACATGTACAGGCAAACAATCTCCTACAAAAATAATTAATCTTCCAATGCGTCCTGCACCTATTACAAAAGACAACCTGAACTTTCATAAAAAACAGCTCTGGAATACTCCTGGATTAGCAAGAAAACATAATTCTATTTCAACTCTAAATAACCAAATACAAGAATGGACACAAATATATCCGACTAAAACTGTCCTAGATACAAACAAAGTAATAGAAAAAACGATTCACTATTGGCCTTCGAAAGCTTATACACTACATGCAAGAAAACCCATAGAATTAAATCCTAAAATATTCGAAGAAAATATAAATGATAAAGAAACACTTCAATTACTCTCGATTGCAGATGAAATCCGTTACTCGGTTGTAGGAGTATCAAATACATGCGAAGAATTTAAGGAAGGAAACCCAGGCAGTGCTGGAATTATATATTCTGAAAATTTAATTTTAACAGCAACTCATATACTTGATAATCAACCTGAATGTATCGGCATCATTACTGCTCAAGGACAAAAAATTAAAGCTACAATCAAACATAAATCTACCACACCAGGCAATTTAGGTATTACTGATATTGCATTACTAGAATTGGAAACACCTGTATTACTTCCTCCAATATCAATTAAAAACAACAAATCTCTTGCAAAAAATTCACTTATTTTAACAATAGGCCATCCAAATGCAATGCGTAATTATGGAGGATGGATCGCAACTGTAGGCAAATATGACCCTTTTACAAATGAGGAATTTTCCGTAGTGGACATCGCAAGGAAAGAAAATGCTTTTCTTATGAGATTACATGCATCACCGGGAAATAGTGGAGGTCCTATTGTCGATATTAATGGAAATCTGATTGGAATTAATAGTGGTTGTAATGTAGATTTACTGTATATGAGAACTCTTAGTATTACTCCTGCTCCTTTTAAAATATATAAAGAACCCCCATTACTCGAATATTGCACAATTCAAACCGCCGCTCCCTCATGGAAAATCCTCGAATTACTTTCTACATGGTTAAATAAAAAATAATTTATAGATATGAAACTGTATATTTTTCTCTTTATTCTGTATTCAATAGGAACATTAGCTGTAACTTTAAATTGCACCTCTCCTACTCCAACAACGGCACCTAAAAAAAACAATGAAATAGAACAACTTCCAAATATTCAAGAAAAATCGATTTCATCGGCAAATACTAATTCCATCATACAAACAACCAGTCTCAAAGAAGTTCAAATTGGTGAAAAAAAATTTTCAGTTGAATTAGCTACAACTCGTGATGAAATAAAAAAAGGATTAATGGGAAAAAGATTTCTTGAAGAAAATCATGGAATGTTATTTATCTTTAGTGAAGAAAGACTTCTCACATTTTGGATGAAAAATACAGTAATACCTCTAGATCTTATATATATAAATAATAATGGAATTATTACCGATATTCATACAATGTTTCCTGAAAATAATGTCCCAGATAATTTATTAAAATTATACAAATCTTCAATACCTGTAAAATATGCTCTTGAAATTAATGCTGGGTTAACAAAAACTTATAATATTACAACCGGAATGAAAGTAATATTCCATTAACTGTGAATATCTCTATACATTTAATAATTAAATAAAATACCTATCTAGGCAGAAATAGATCTAACAGAGGAGAACTAAATGACATCTAATTATCGTACTCAAGAAGAAATCAAAGAAGGGTTCGAAATTTATGATAGTAATTTTGAATCTATGTTACCCAAAAACCCCAAATTAGTACAATGTGTTACCGGAATGGGTTGGGCAGAAGGACCTGTCTATTTTGACAAAGAAGATTATGTACTTTGCAGTGATATTCCAAATAATAGAATTATCAAATGGAATAAATCTGAAGGAATGTCTATTTTTCGATATCCATCTGAATATAGCAATGGAAATTTTAAGGACATCGAAGGAAGATTAATAACATGTCAACATGGCACAAGAAATATTACTAGAACTGAAAAAGATGGAACGATTACAAATTTAGTTGATAATTATAAAGGAAAAAAATTAAATTCTCCTAATGATTTAGTAACAGACTCTCTTGGGAATATATTTTTCACAGATCCACCCTACGGAATAATATCAGATCGTTTCGGATATAAAGCTGAATCGGAATTAGGGAAGAATTATGTCTTCCAATATCATATAAAAACAAATCAATTGAATATTATTGCTGACGATTTTGACAAACCAAATGGCTTGTGTTTTTCCCCAGATGAACGTTTCTTATATGTTGCTGACAGTGGAGAACCAGGACATATAAGACGTTTAGAATTAACAGACACGAAACAAGTAAAATCTTCAAGCGTTTTTGCAATAATTCGACCAGGAATTCCAGATGGATTCCGAGTTGATAAAAATGGAAATATTTTTACTAGCGCCTGGGATGGAATTCAAGTTTATAATCCACATGGCAATTTAATAGGGAAGATATTAGTTCCAGAGGATAGAACTGCAAATTGTTGTTTCGGAGGAAAATCAAAAAACACATTATTTATTACCGCAGATAGATCACTATATTCTATACTGTTAAATACTACTGGAGTATGATAATTAATCGGAATTTTAAAAAGGAGAATAAAAATAATGATAGTTGGAACAGGAGATTTTAAATATGAAGTTGTAGATTCCTGGCCTAATATGCCAAGACACTGGTCATTTAATTCTGCCTCTGATGTATCAGTAAATTCTGATGATGAAATTTATGTCTTTAGTCGAGGCTTGCATCCACTAACAGTTTGGACTAAAAATGGCGATTTTATTACTTCATGGGGAGAAGGAACTTTTTCTAATAATGAACACGGCATATACATTAAAGAAAATGATGATATCTGGTTAGTAGATGCTTCGTTTCATATAGCAACACACCATAAACCAGATGGCAAATTGATAAATACTTTAGGTGAAAAATTAGCGCCTTCAAATACTTTTAAGGGAGAGCCTTTTAATATGCCTACGGGCCTAGCAATTTCACCAAAGGGAGATATTTTTGTCTCTGATGGATATGGTAATAAAAAAATACATAAATTTAATTCTTCAGGAAAACTCATTAAATCCTGGGGAACTTTTGGTAATGGACCAGGTGAATTCGCTATACTTCACAATCTCGCAATAGATGAAGAAGGTTTAATCTATGTATGTGATAGAGAAAATAATAGAATCCAAATATTTGATGATGAAGGAAATTATATTAATGAATGGAATGACCTTTTGATGCCTGGAGATATCTGGATAAATGGCGATATTGTCTATGTAATTGAACAATCAGCTCAAGGAGGCGTAAGCATTTGGACAAAAACTGGTGAATTAATTACTAGATGGCATGGAGATCGAGGCCCCGGAAAAGGAAGCATTATTTCGGGACATGGTATTGCCGTCGACTCTGAAGGAAGTATATACGTCGCAGAATTGACACCAGCAGAACGAGTTAGTAAATTTCAAAAAATTTAAAGAAAAGATATTCTCATGAGTGAAATAATAAAAAAATACAGTCAAAAATATAAAAAATCTGAAG
The DNA here is from genome assembly GCA_964490545.1 of uncultured Flavobacteriaceae bacterium. Taxonomy (GTDB): domain Bacteria; phylum Bacteroidota; class Bacteroidia; order Flavobacteriales; family Flavobacteriaceae. Next base: position 3,828 of record CAZBCJ010000072.1, read on the forward strand.
AATTCTTCACTAAAGGTGGAGGAATAATAGCTGGTAGCGGTCATGAATCTAGACCTCAAAAACCTTTTCCTATTTTTGTAGAAAATGCGAAGGGTTCGATTAAATTCGACGTAGAAGGTAATAGAATCATTGACTATCAAATGGGTTTTGGATCTTTACTTTTAGGTCATTCTCACCCTGCAGTGATGGAAAAAGTAGCAAAAAGATTAGAACGAGGCACTCATTTAGGCGCATTAAGTGAATTAGAATTGATTTGGGGTTCTAAAGTAAAAAATTTGATACCAAGTGCTGAATTAGTCAGATTCGCTGCCTCAGGATCAGAATCTACTCTCTTAGCAATGCGACTTGCTAGAGCTTTCACTGGGAAAAAAAAGATCATAAAATTTACACAGCATTATCATGGGTGGCATGATTATGTTGTACCAGAATCTGGATTAAATACCAATTTTGGGGTTCCAGAAGAAACAACTGGAACAATTACTGTTCTTGAACCCGAAATAGAAATTTTAAGTAACTATCTTGAAAACAACACAGATGTAGCAGGTGTAATATTTGAAGCTACCGGCGCTCATTGGGGACAACTTCCTCTAAAAAACCCTGAATTTATGCAAGATTTAAGAGATTTAACAACTAAACACAATATAGTTATGATTATGGATGAAGTCATATGTGGATTTAGGGTATCTGAAGGCGGTGCACAAAAGAAATATGGTGTATTGCCAGATCTAACCACTATGGCAAAAATTGTTGCAGGTGGATTGCCAGGAGGTGCTGTTGCCGGAAAAGAAGAAATAATGTCTTTATTAAGCGAAGGAACTCATTATAAAAATATGTATCACCCTGGAACATTTAACGGAAATCCAGTTTCAGCAACTGCAGGTATTGAAACATTAAACATAATATCAAATGAACCAATAAATGAAAGAGCTGATGCTAATGCAAATAAGTTAAGAATAGGTTTAAAAGAAGTATTAGATAAAATGGAAGTTAAAGGACATGTACATGGAATTTCATCTATTGTACACATAGCGTTAGGTGTCGAAGGGGAATATTTAAATGGAATATCACAAATACCCCATTCAGAACTATTTGAAGCTACCTCAAGCAATGTACCAAGGATGATAAAATTAGCATTTTTAAATGAAGGAATAGATATGATGGGAGGCATAGGATTTATGCTCTCTTCAGAGCATACTGATGATGATATAAATCAAACTTTATACGGATTCCAAAATGAATTATCTGCATTACGCTCAGATAGAATAATTTAAAAATACATGAGAGTAAAAAAATGAATATTTCAGGTAAAGTAATGACTGTTAAAGGGGCAATAGATCCTTCTGATTTGAAAAAGACTATTACTCATGAACATTTTTTTATAGATTTAAGTAAAAGCCATTTTCCTCATCAGCCCCCTATTTATAATAAACCTGGGAATAAAACTATTGGAAATACACCATCTTCATCTTCCTCAACCCGAGCTACTAATTATCCTTCAAGACCTACAGAACTAGATTTTCCTGCTACAGAGCTTAATTTGTGGAATGCAA
>CAZBCJ010000072.1:5387-5718 GCA_964490545.1 uncultured Flavobacteriaceae bacterium
AGAATTATTAGAAAAATCAGGCGAGAAAATCGCAACACTTTTAGGATCTGAAGGAGCATTAGTAACTTCAGGATGCACAGCAGCATTAATCCTCGGAGCAGCTGCATGTATGACGGGAACCGATGATAAAAAAATACGAGAATTACCCTTTCCTAAAACAATACCAAGTGAATTTATTGCTCAAGAACATGGTCGTAATACCTACGAAAGAAGTCTCACATTTGCAGGAGCTACACTACGTTTCGTTGGAGATGAAAAAGAAACAACAAAACAACATTTTGAAGTAGCAATTACAGATAAAACAGCTGGTATTTTTTTCTTTGCACCGGGA
>CAZBCJ010000072.1:5728-6062 GCA_964490545.1 uncultured Flavobacteriaceae bacterium
GTTAAGAATCCTACATCCAATACCAATGGAGTTCCAACTACAGTAAACTTGGAAGACGTACTCAAAATAGCTCACAAACACAACTTGACAGTACTAATAGATGCTGCTGGAGAAGTGTATCCACCAGAAAAAATGAGCAAATATGTAAAAATGGGAGCGGATCTCGTTGGATACGGAGGAAAATATTTTGGTGGCTTCAACTCAAGTGGATTATTACTCGGGAAAAAAGAGTTGATTAACGCTGCAAGGCTACACACTTTTATGGGATATGAAACAATTACAGGACATCTCCCAATCGGACGAGGTTTAAAACTAGACAGACAAGAAATCATAG
>CAZBCJ010000073.1:0-5985 GCA_964490545.1 uncultured Flavobacteriaceae bacterium
TTGGTCTAGCATATTATCTTAAAAACGATATGAACAATGCACTCAAAGCATTCAACAATAGAAGTGTTACTCATAAATACGATGATAATATTGTTTCAGGTGGTCATTGGTTATATATGATCAACAGAAGACTAAATAAAATTGAAGAATCCAATACTGTTATTAATGAAGTTCACCAAAACATGGACATAATTGAAAACATGAGTTATCATCAATCGTGTTTATTTTACAAAGGATTACTTAAAGAATCTGAAATCGCAATTGATGAAGTCGCTTTATATAGCTTGGCCAACTGGTATGTATATGAAAAAAATGATACTATAAAAGCAAAACAATATTATCAAAAGTTACTTGATACAGGAAATCCATATTCATTCGCCTACATTGCTGGAGAAGCTGACTGGATTAAATTATTTAAATAAACCATAGGCATATCTGCTTTTTTTAAAATTATTGTAAATTGCAGGTGTGAAAAAGCTAATTTATTTCTTTCTTATATTTGGTCTATTCGCTTGTAGTTCTGATTCTGCAGATGATCAGAATATTCAAAAATCCCTTTTCACATTATTGTCATCCGATGAAACAGGTATGACATTCACAAATACCTCAATTGAAACTCCTGAAAGAAATGGGGGTCACTATGATTACTTTTATAATGGGAGTGGAGTTGCTATTGTAGATATTAATAATGATGGTTTAGCAGATGTTTTTTTTGCTGGCAATGACACACCAAACAAACTATTTTTAAATGAAGGTGACTTTAAATTTCAAGACATAAGTAATAACGCGGGAATAGAATCTGTTAATTGGGCAACAGGAGTAAGTGTAGTAGATATTAATGAAGATGGTTGGATGGATATATATGTGTGTAATTCGGGACCAACAGTTGATGACAATTTATTAGCAAATCTATTATATGTTAACAATGGAGATCTAACTTTTACGGAAATGGGAGCTAAATACGGTATTGATGATACTTCCTATTCTTCTCAGGCTGCATTTTTTGATATGGATAAAGATGGCGATTTAGACTTGTTTGTTATGAATCACTCATCTATAAATTATGAGAAAGATGTTCATAAATGGGAAGAGGTATTACTAAACAAACCTACCAGGATAAGAGAGAAATCTTTTAGCACGCTATATCGCAATAATGGAAATGGAACATTTGATGATATTACAAAAGAATCTGGATTATACAGACCAGGTTTTGGTCTTGGTGTGGCCGTTTCTGATTTTGATGAGAATGGGTTTTTAGATATCTATGTAGCTAACGACTATTTTATTCCAGATTTTATGTTTTTTAATCAGGGAAATGGGACTTTTATTGAAGATATCCAGTCCAAAGTATCTCATAGTTCCTTTTTTTCAATGGGTTGTGATGCAGCTGACATTAATAACGATGGATTGGTGGATTTAGCAGTGCTCGATATGACACCATCTGATCATTACAGAAATAAGACATTGATGGAGAGTATGGATGTAAATAAGTTTAGCTATTTAACAAATCAAAAAGGATATGTGCCTCAATATATGTTTAATACGTTGAATTTAAATAGGAGCAAAGGTCATTTCAGTGAAATAGGACACTTTTTAGGAGTAGCCGAAACTGATTGGAGCTGGGCAGCGTTGCTTGTAGATTTTGACAATAATTCTTGGAAAGATTTGATGGTTACTAATGGATTTAAAAGAGATACAAGAAATCGTGATTGGATGAATGAATTAGAGGTGAGATATGAGACAGAAGGTGTTACAGGAGCTGTCCTTTATGATCAATTACAAAAATCGAATTCGACACCAATAGCGAATTATATATTTAAAAACAGAGGAAATTTGAAATTTGATGATGCTTCAAAAGATTGGGGTTTTAATAAGCCTTCTTATTCTCAAGGAGCAGCTTATGGTGATTTAGATAATGATGGCGATATTGATGTGGTTATTAACAATTTAGAAAGCGAAGCTTTTGTATATAGAAACAACACAATGGACCGGAACAATAATCATTATATTCAATTTGTTTTATCGGATGGTAATAATAGTAATAGTGTTATGCATTCAAAGATTAAAATTTTTAATGATAATAAGGAGCAATTGGTTGAATACAGCTTTGTTAGAGGCTACTTGTCTTCCATGCATAGAGTAGCACATTTTGGTCTAGGTAATATCCAAAAAGTTGATAGAGCAGAAATCTTATGGTTAGATGGAACCAAAACCACAATTTATAATCCTGACATCGATAAAAAGCATTATATAAATAAAAAAGCCTATCAAAACTCCATAGTGGAAAATGTAAATTTACAATATCCATTTGTGGATGTTTCTCGTGGAATTGGTATTTCAGATTTTAAACATGAGGAGAATAATTATAATGATTATAAAACAGAAATACTTTTACCTCATAAACAATCTACTCTTGGACCATGTGTTGCAGTTGGAGACATTAATGGAGATGGAAATGAAGATTTTTATGTTGGAGGAGCAAAAGGTCAAGCAGGACAAATATATATTCAAGATACTAAAAGAGGATTTATTGTTTCTACACAAAATGCATTCAGTAAAGATGAGAATTTTGAAGATCTCGGCGCCTTATTTTTTGATGTTGATAATGACGGAGATTTAGATCTTTATATCGCCAGTGGAGGTGGAGGAGAATTCAAAGATGATGAATACCTTTTACAGGATCGATTATATCTCAATTCTGGTCAAGGACAGTTTAAAAGATCAAAGCAATCACTTCCTGATATAAGAACTAGCACAGCTACTGTTACAGCAAATGATTGGGATAAAGATGGAGATCTAGACCTTTTTGTAGGAGGTAGAAATAAACCAGGACAATATCCTTTACCACCAGATTCTTATCTTTTAGAAAATGAAAATGGAATATTTAAAGATGCAACTCAAAAGCTAGCACCTCAATTAAAAAATGCAGGTATGATTACTTCATCTTCCTGGTCTGATATAAATAATGATGGAAGGGAAGATTTAATCGTTGTTGGAGAGTGGATGCCTATAATGGTTTTTTTAAATACTACTGAAGGTTTTGAAAATGCTTCGGAACAATTAGGATTATCGGATGATGTAGGATGGTTTTATAGTATTAATAAAGGAGATTTTGATAACGATGGCGATGAGGACTTCATTGTTGGGAATCTGGGATTAAATAATAAGTTTCAGGCAACAAATGAAAAACCTTTACATATATATTCTAAAGATTTTGATGAAAATGGAACTCTTGATATCGTATTAAGTAAATCTTATAATGGAAACCTTGTGCCATTAAGAGGTAAAGAATGTTCAACAGAACAAATGCCATTTATAGGTGAAAAATTTCCTTTGTTTTCAGATTTTGCATCATCCAATTTAGATGATATTTTTGGGACTGAAAATTTAAATAACGCTCTACATTATTATGCTACTAATTTTGCGAGCATGTATATTGAAAATAAGGCAGGAAATACTTTAGAAATGACCGAATTATTACCTGAAGCTCAATTGGCACCAATAATGGATAGTGTTATTTGGGATTTTGATGGTGATGATAATTTAGATGTTGTTATTGGTGGAAATATATTTAATGCCGAAATAGAAACACCTTCGTATGACGCAGGAAAAGGTCTTTTCCTTAAAGGCAATGGAGATGGTACATTTACAGCTGCTTTAAAAATTGATGATAGCGGTATTTTTATCCCTGGAAATGTAAAAAACCTTGAATTACTATTTATACTAAAAGAAAAAAGACCTGCCATCCTAGTTGCTAACAACAATAGTTTTCTAAATCTAATTGCTTGGACAAAATAAGATTGATTTTTAGTTCATAATCAAAACATTCTTCTTCTTTTAAAATTATTGTAAATTGTAGGTATGAAAAAATTATATAGGTATCCTGACAAAGGATATATTGGAGGTGTTTGTCACGGTTTAGGAGAACATACTAATATTGACCCCGTTATTTGGAGAATATTAACAGTTTTTGGAGGACTTGGATTCGTTTATTTAGTATTCTGGATTGTTTTAACAAAAGGAGAAGAATGAAAATATTAATAACAGGGGCGTCAAGTGGAATTGGATATGAAATTTCAAAAGAACTTATAAATGAGAAGCATAAACTTGTTTTACACTATAATAAAAATAAAAAAAAACTACAATCACTTCTAACAAAAAATACACACACAGTTTCTCAAGATCTTTCAAGTAGTTTAGGTGCACAGCAATTATATGAACAAACAATAGAACATTTTGGATTTCCAGATGTTTTAATTAATAATGCAGGAATAGCAATTTCTTCATCTGTTGATGCTGATGCTGAATTTTGGAATTCAAGTTGGAACAAAACCTTAAATGTGAACTTAGCTGCGCCAGCGTATTTGAGTAAATGTTTTATAAACATGAAAAGAAATAAAAATATTCACTCAAGATTTCGAATAATAAACATATCTTCTCGCGCGGCTTTTAGAGGAGAAACAGAAGATTATATTTCTTACGCATGTTCTAAAGGTGGTATGGTATCACTTACAAAAACAATTGCAAGGTCTTTTGGTAAAAAAGACAATGTTCTTGCTTTTACCATTGCTCCTGGTTTTGTTAAAACAGAAATGATAAAAGATTTTTTAAATAAAGAAGGGGAAGATTACGTAAAAAAAGGAATTGTTTTAGATAGGTTAACGGAGCCAAAAGATATTTCTCCTATTGTTTCTCTTATTGTTTCAGGGAAACTAGACCACGCAACAGGATCCACTATTGATATAAACGGAGGTAGTTATTTAAGATGATTTTAAAATTATTATAAATTATACCGTAATTTAAATTTAATGAGATTTTTAATATATGATGACGAATGTGATTTCTGCTGTAGTATTGTAAGGAAATTAACCTCATTAAGCAGTAAATCAGGAATTACATATATTCCTATAAAATCTCCGAAAGGAGAGGAGTTAAGGAATTATTATAATCTACAGAATGTTAATTCTGTAATCTATCTTGATGGTAAGGATAAAGTTTATATAAAAGCAATTGCAGTATTAAATGTATTTAAGACAATGAAGTTTCCTTATAATTTAATTTATCTATTTAAGATTTTCCCTACTTCAGTTTTAAATTTTATATATGATTTTATTGCAAAAAATAGAATGAAAATAAAATGAAGATAACTAAGACTTATTTTTCTTTTTTGCTGTAGACTCTATTAGATCTTCTTCAGCTTCTTTATTCTTTTTTATCCTATTTTCTAATTCTTCAACAGTAATACCAAGCTTCTTTGCTAATTTTTCTTTTGAATTCATATACGTTATAATTTATTTAAAATTAAACTTTTAATATCGTAAAATAAATTTAATATTGTAAAATAAACTATTATTATGCCTCTAGTTATACCATTACCATCAGATTATGATTCTGAAACTAAAAAATTAGCTGAGTTCTTTAATGAAACACTTGGGTTTTGTCCTAATTCTGTGCTTACGATGCAGATACGTCCCGAGATTAGTAAGGCCTTCATTAATTTAAATAAAGCTGTTATGTCGAACAAAGGTCGAGTAACATCAGCGCTTAAACGAATGATTGCTTGGGTTTCAAGTAATTCTACTGGTTGCAGGTATTGTCAAGCACATGCTATTAGGGCAGCTGAACGTTATGGAGCTAAACAAGAGCAATTAGATAATATTTGGAATTTTAGAACACATGATTCTTTTAATGATGCTGAACGTGCAGCATTAAATTTCTCCTTAGCCGCTTCTCAAGTTCCTAATGCTGTAAATGAGACAATAATAGGAGAATTGCATAAGCATTGGGATGAAGGTGAAATTGTAGAAATTTTAGGTGTAATTTCTTTGTTTGGATATTTAAATCGCTGGAATGACTCTATGGGAACTTCTATTGAAGAAGGTGCTATTGAGAGTGCTGAAAAGTATTTACACAAAACAGGATGGGTAAGTGGTAAACATCTGTAGAAAAAAAATAAAGAACAAAAAGATTATTATAGCAATTATT
>CAZBCJ010000074.1:0-5815 GCA_964490545.1 uncultured Flavobacteriaceae bacterium
TAACAAATGTAGAAAAAAAGTCGGGATGACAGGATTTGAACCTGCGACCCCACGGCCCCCAGCCGTGTGCGCTAACCGGACTACGCCACATCCCGTCCTATAAATGTATAAAAGAAGAAAATAATTAGTGTGAAAAACATAAATTTTAATATAATTTTGACATATGATGAATAATCTAAAAAAAATATTAAATGCAGAGCAAATAAGAAGTGCTGATGATTATACTATAAGAAATAAGCCAATTCCATCTATTGATTTAATGGAGTATGCTTCTAATTGTTTTATAAATTCAATTTGGGATAAGCAATTCATAACAAAAAAAATAGCTATAGTTTGTGGAGCTGGCAATAATGGTGGAGATGGTCTAGCCATATCAAGATTATTGAATGAAAAAAAGATTTCTGTCAAAACATATTTTTTAAATATCAGCTCGAAAATATCTAAAGATTGCCAATTAAATCTAACGAAAATTGATTCAGCACAAGAATTAAAAAATTCTGATCCTATACCAGATTTTTCTAAGTATAATCTAATAATAGATGCAATATTTGGTACAGGGCTTTCTAAGCCTATAGAAGGATACTATACTAGAATCATTGATGCAATAAATAGTCAAAAGTGTCCTGTTTATTCTGTTGATATTCCATCAGGAATGTACTGTGATAATATTTCAAGCTCAAGACACATAGTTAATGCGGATTTAACAATTAGTTTTCAAAGACCTAAATTTTCTTTTTTTCTTCCAGAGAATGGAGCTCATATTAAAAAATGGAAAATTGTAGATATAGGCTTGGATGAAGAATACATTCAAAATATGAATTCCAATAAATTTATTATTGATCAGAGTATAATAAAATATAGTAAAATTAGAAGTAGGCAATCTCACAAAGGAAATTATGGCAAGGCATTAATAATCGCAGGATCTATTGGAAAAATTGGAGCAGCTGTCCTAGCAGCAAAGGCATGCCTAAGGAGTGGTGTGGGGCTTCTTACTACTCATACACCAAAATGTGGATATGAAATTATGCAAAAATCTATTCCCGAATCTATGTGCTCCATTGATAAAGCAGAATGTTATATATCTGAACTCCCTGAAATTGCTAACTATAATGCTATTGGAATAGGGCCAGGTCTAGATCAAAAAAGTGAAACTAAAGAAATGCTTGAAAAACTCTTTAATAAAACTAAGAAAAGAACATTAGTTATAGATGCTGATGCCATCAATATACTAGCAAAGCACAAAGAGCTTATCTCGCTAATACCAAAAAACTCTATTCTAACGCCCCATATTAAAGAATTTGAACGCCTCGTTGGCAAATGCAGCAATTCCATTGAAAGATTTGAAAAACAAGTTCAATTCTCTAAAAATCATAAGTGTATAATTGTATTAAAAAATGCATTCACTACAGTTTCTACGCCCATAGGTGATATTTTCTTTAATACCTCCGGAAATCCAGGAATGGCAACTGCTGGAAGTGGAGACGTGTTAACTGGAATTATTACAGCTTTGCTAGCACAAAAATATGATCCAATTGTTGCTGCTATGCTAGGGGTTTATTGTCATGGTCATGCTGGAGATATTGCTGCAAAAGAAAAAGGAGAAATTGGGCTAATTGCTTCTGATATTATAGATCATTTAAAATTTAGCTAATTACTTTAGCGTTACTTTTCTAACTACAGGGTTAAAAGGCGAATCAATTAATTCCCCATTAGAATCTAACAATTCTAATTTGTAGGTAACCTATCTATTAGATAACCCCTCTTAATAATATGGGACGGATTCATCTATCATAAATTCACTATCATTAATAGTGGCGCGTACCTTGTTTCCTTCAGCAGAAATTTCTGTGTTTACTAGGGAAAAATCAAGTAACAATTTTTTTATGTCATCACCTTCATATACTCCTTTGGGTCTGCTATAAAACAAGAATTCAGATTCTAAATCATAAGGCTCATACTCCTGTGCTCCAGACGAGACTTGTATTAATGAAAATGCATTTGGATTCTTTACAGATTCATGAAAAGATCTTGATAAAAAAAACAAAATTAAATTATTTCCTTGTTCTAATTCTTTTGAAAAATCAGATGTGTAATGAGCAGAATAAGGTCCATTATTTACAATCATATGAATATGTTGACCTTGAGCAGAATTAGCTAAACTATTCTCAATTGCTCCTTCTGTTTGAAGCCCTAACTCATAATTCTCAACATTAAAACTAAAATTGTTGTTTGAATTTTCATCTTCTGCAATTTGTGAAAGAGATAATATTGAATTAGAAAATTCAGGTGACCCCTCAAACTTTGTAATACTAATTGTGGATTGATCTGAACATCCAACTATTAGAGACAGTATAAGAATAAATGATATATTTTTCATAAATATAAAGCTAATAAAAAATAAGACTAGAATTTCAAATGCCTAACCGTATCTTTATGATTGATAATTTGCTGTAGAGATTCAATGCCAACTAATAAATGTTTTTTATCAAATAATTCAGAATTTTTATCATCCTTTACTTTAGTTTTAACACCGTCTGGAATCATTGGTTGATCCGTAACTAAAAGCAAAGCTCCAATAGGAATTCTATTGTGAAAGCCAACAGTAAATAAAGTTGCTGTTTCCATATCAATGGAATATGCTCTAATTTTCTTTAAATAATTTTTGAATTTACTATCAAATTCCCAAACCCTTCTATTTGTTGTAAAAACAGTTCCCGTCCAATAATCAATTTTTTGATATTTTAATGCAGAAGAAATAGCCCTTTGTAATGAGAAAGAAGGCATTGCTGGAACCTCAATTGGGAAATAATCGTTTGAAGTCCCTTCTCCTCTAATAGCTCCAATAGGTAAAATAAAATCTCCTATTTTAATTCTCTTTTTCAGCCCACCACACTTTCCTAAAAAAAGAACTGCCTTAGGCTTAATTGCAGATAATAAATCCATTATTGTAGCAGCATTCGGACTGCCCATACCAAAATTAATTATAGTAATTTCTTCATATGTAGCTGATGGCATGTTCTTATCAAGACCATCAACATTAACATTATTAATTTTTGCAAATTCATCAACATACCTTTGGAAATTAGTAAGTAAAATAAATTTGCCAAAAGAATTAATTTTCCTTCCAGAATACCTTGTAATCCAATCTTTTACGATATCTTTTTTAGTTTTCATATATACAAATTTACTGCATTTTCATTAAATTGAGTAATAGACTAAACTTTTATATGGATATAAGCAACTCCTTTTTCCCAGAAAAATTGTACTCATGCTGGCATCCTGTTGGTTATGTTAATGAAATATCAATGGATGCTCCATTTGGCACATTTCTTTTGGATGAAGCAATTGTAATTTGGCGCACATCAGATGGCAAAGCTCATGCTATGAAAGATCTTTGTATTCATCGAGGGACTGCTTTATCATTAGGATGGTTAAAAGATGATTGTGTTGTTTGCCCTTATCATGCATGGCAATATGATAGGCATGGAGAATGTATATTAATTCCTCAAGCACCAGGTGCAAAAATCCCAAGTAAGGCTAAAACACCTAAATATAATTGTGTAGAAAAATTTGGGATTGTCTGGGTAGCCATTAATGACCCTGTATATAATCTTCCTAATATTCAAGAGTTCAATGATAAAAAGTGGCAATTTATTAATACTGGTCCTTTTGAATGGGATAGTGATAGTTCTAGACAAATAGAAAATTTTACTGATTTTGGTCATTTCCCTTGGGTACATCCAGGACTCCTTGGTAATCCTGATCGTCCATTAGTCCCAGAATGTAAAGTACAGGTAAAAGGATCCGTGCTTCATTATTCAATTGTAAGACCTGAAGCTAATAATACAAATGATTTTCCAATTTTTGCAAATGAAAAAGTTGTAAAACCTGAAAGAAAAAGTGTTTATGAGCTACATCTTCCCTATACTATTATACTAAGATTAGGATGGGGCGGGAAAAAAGGTATGATTTATTTTTTTACATCTCAACCAATTTCAAAAAATAAATGTAGAGGATATTGTATTGTAGGTCGAAACTATAATCTTGATGAGCCAGAATCTGTTATTCAAGATTTTGAAAAAGTAATTTTTGATCAAGACAAAAGAATTGTAGAATCTCAAAGACCTCAACAAGTTCCATTTGACCTTTCAGAAGAACTGCATCTAAAATTTGACTCCGTTGCTATAAATTATAGAAGAACTATGAAAAAAGAAAAATTATATTATTAATTATCTGCTAACCCAATAGTCCCACTCACCAGAAGCAACATACCTTTCTAATACATTTTCTAAATTTAGCTTAATTGTTTTTTTAAATGGATCCTTTGGAGATTTTGGATCAATAAACTGCATTATAACAGTGCTTACTATTTCTATAATTTCAGATTTAAGGAAATTGATTCCTCTGCTCATTATATTATTTTTATGAAACTGCTGTACCTTTCCTTTAATAGACTTTTCCTTGCCTAAATAAAAAGATTTTGTAGATCCAGAAATCTTAACAATGCAATTATAGGTAGCCCATCTCTTATCAAAGCCAACAGAGATAACAGGTGTTAGATGATGATTATTCTTTTTTAAAAGTAATGCAACTTGCTTTTGATTATTCTCAATTGCTGTAATCCTATTATTAACATCCGCTAATTTCTGTGTAAGCCTTTTCCTTGTTTTTAGTAAACTTTCATATTCAGGCGTCAAAGACTCCAATTCATTTAATTTACTTAACTCTTCCTTGTTTAGAAGATTACCTTTTAGTGATTTTAAGGAAAGATTTGACTTCATATAATAAAATATATGAGCAAATATAATGAATGATTTAACTCTATACTAATAAGATATATGTTTTTTATTAGTATAGAGTTAATGAAAATTAATTAGTCAATAGAAATATCACCTTTTGTTTGTGACCAGGCAATAATTTTTCCATCTTCAACTTGATACCATTCATTATAGGTTCCATCAGATCCATCAAATCCTGCATTAACCCATTCTCCTCTATTATTAGAATAGTCCGTTCCTTCAGGTTTTGAAGGTTTAATAGAAAAAGCATATCTAAATTTCCACTCTCCAGAATTTCCTTCAGCAAGACCTTCCTGATATTGTTTTTCTATAATTGCAATGAATTCATCTCCATTAGAAGCTTTTTGTCCGTCTTCAAATTGTAGAACAGCTCCATCTGCAATAAATGATTTTAATGCATCATAATCTCTTGCTGCCCAGACTTTATCCATAGCAACTACAACATCAACTGATGCTTGACTACCCATCATAACTGTTTGGCCTTCATTAGGAGCAAACCCATTGGTTTGAACCTCATGTTGGTGATCTACTTGACCACACGAAGTTAAGATCAAGATTAAACTAAAGACATATATAAAATTTTTTATAAAAAATAATTTAAAATTAGTTTCCGAATATAATTATTTTTTTTAAAATAGTTAATGTATTGGTTGTTTTTAATATCATTATATTTAGTTTAAATTTTATTATTATGATAGATTTTTTCAAGAAACATAGTTTTGTGATTGGTACATATTCGTTAGGAGTAGCTATTCTTTTAGAATATCTATCTCAATCAAAGTGGTTAATTCTTCCATTTGCTGTAACTGCCCTTCTTGGTGGTATTGCCCAGGTTTATATAGGTCTAAATAAAAAGAAATAAAAGTTTTTTCATTTCCATAACAAAAAACCTCCGATTTCTCGAAGGCTTTATTTGTGTAGTGCAGCGGTTTCGCTTGCTCCCCCTCTTGGACTCGAACCAAGGACCCTCTGATTAACAGTCAGATGCTCTAACCAACTGAGCTAAGGAGGAATTT
>CAZBCJ010000075.1:0-5764 GCA_964490545.1 uncultured Flavobacteriaceae bacterium
TAGAGTTCTATTAAATTCTTGCCAACCAAATTCCCATAGGGTTTCATCATCATATTCTAATAGAAATTGATATTTTAACATCTTATTATATGTTGATTTACCAATTGAAAAAGTTGATTTTTCTCTATTAGGCAATATGTTTTCAATATAATCTGTAAATATTTTAAGCTCATTAATAATCTCAAAACTTATACTTTTAATTTGATTTTTTTCATCTTGGGTAATTGAACTACAGCTTTCAAAAAACTTATTTATTTCTTCATCAAAAATTATGTTTGAATTCTTTGCCATATAAAGCCCCAATTCTTGGAACCTTGGAACATACTCTACAAGCTGTTTAGAGCCACTTTTTAAATCTTCTTGAATTATAGGCAGGTATTCAGTCAAAAAAATAATTTTCTCTTCACACGTTTTCGGCCCATTTATGGTGCTTGAAATTTGTCTGAAATTCATATAATCTCTCGGATCTCTCTTCCAGGATTGTATGTCTTCGTATAGAATCTCTTTGCCTACTAAAAGACTTTCAATGAATTTATAATCTACTTTTTCTTCGTTAGATAAATCTTCATATAGAACTGACCTTAGTTTATTTAATTCATTTTTAACTACACTTAGTTCAGAAAGGATATACTCTTCATTTAACCTATTACTTGTCTTTGAAAAGTTATTTTTTTTATTGGTAAAAGATTCAACAATCTTGTTAAAGTCTCTGTCCGTTTTAGATTCATTTATACATCCAGATAATATTAAATAAAACGTAAGAAAAAAAATAGATTTATTCTGATTAAATATTTGCATATCGTCAATAATTTATATTCCCGTATAATTTTCTGGACTTATTTTGAGCAATTCATTTTTAATGTTATCATCAACATCTAATTTATTAATAAAATTATAGATTTCTTCCTTTGATATATTAGAATTCACTCTTGTAAGAGATTTTAGAGATTCATATGGCTGGGGATAGCCTTCTCGTCGTAATATTGTTTGAATAGCCTCTGCTACCACAGCCCAATTATTATTAAGATCGTTTGATATTTTTTCTTTATTAACAATCAGTTTATTTAATCCTCTTATTGTAGACTTAAAAGCAATTAGAGTGTGCGCAAAAGGAACTCCCATGTTTCTTAAAACTGTACTATCAGTAAGATCACGTTGTAATCTAGAAATCGGAAGCTTTGATGAAAGATGCTCAAAATTTGCATTAGCTATACCTAAATTGCCTTCACTATTTTCAAAATCAATTGGATTTACTTTATGAGGCATTGCAGAACTTCCTATCTCATTATCTTTTATTTTTTGTTTAAAATAATCCATAGAGATATATAACCATAAATCTCTGTTTAGATCAATTAAAATAGTATTGATTCTTTTAATATTATCAAAAATTGCTGCTAGATGATCATAATGCTCTATTTGTGTAGTTGGAAATGAATGTTTTAATCCTAAATTTTTTGACACAAATTTATTTGAGAACTCTTTCCAATCAATTTTAGGATAAGCTAAATTATGCGCATTGTAATTACCTGTTGCACCACCAAATTTTGCAGCTATTGGAATGGATTTTAAAAGAGTTAATTGTTCTGTAATCCTTACTTTAAATACATCGATTTCTTTACCAAGTCTAGTTGGAGAAGCTGGTTGACCATGCGTTCTTGCCAACATCGGAATTTTTGACCATTTTTTTGAAGATTCATTAAGGTATGAAATGATTGTATCTAATTCAGGATAATACACATCATTTAATGCATATTTTAAGCTAAGTGGAATCGCTGTATTATTTATGTCTTGGGAGGTTAATCCAAAGTGAATAAATTCTTTGTATTCGTTTATATTAAGCTTATCAAATTCATTTTTAATAAAGTATTCAATTGCTTTAACATCGTGATTCGTTTTCTTTTCAATTTCTTTTATAGCTATCGCATCTTTTTCAGAGAAATTTTCATAAATCTCTCTAAGTTTTTTAAAATCAGATTTTTTAAATGATTTTAACTCAGGCAGTGGTATTTCACAAAGAGATATAAAGTATTCTATTTCAACTATAAGTCTGTTTTTTATAAGTGATTTCTCAGAGAAATAATTTGAAAGCACAGTTGTTTTGTCAGAATATCTTCCGTCAATTGGTGAAATTGCATTTAATGAAAAAGATGGCATAATTAATAATAAAAATAATTTACGAAGATAGTTATTTATTTAGATTTAATAATTACTTTTGACGCCGAAATAATCTAAAAATATTTATGGAAAATTCAAAAATAATGAAAGAAGCTCACGCCTCTTTAAAAGGTAACTGGGGTTTGGCTATAGGTGGAAATCTGCTTGTCGTATTAATTTCTATGGCTGTAGGAGTTGTAGGATGGGGAATAGCAGGAGCAGATTGGGGAGCTAATCTTACTTCTCTTATTTTTGCACCTCCATTAGCTATTGGAATGACTATATTTTCTCTAAATATTTCTAGAGATAATAACCCTGAAATAGACAATCTATTTATCCCATTTAAAACTAGTTGGGTGAATTCGATATTAGCCTATCTTATGATGGGTATTCTTGTTGTTGTAGGTTTTATTTTACTAATAATTCCTGGTATAATAGCCTCATTAATGTTTTCTCAGGTATTTTTTATTATGGGTGAAGACAAAGAAATTGGAGCATATGATGCTCTTGTTAAAAGTATGCATATGATAAAGGGCTATAAATGGAAGTTTTTTAGAATATTGTTAAGACTGATGGGCCTTGCTATATTGTGTCTTTTTACTTTAGGTATTGGCTTTATTTGGCTGTTACCATATCAAAATGTAGTTTTTGCTAAATTCTACGATGATATCAAGGATAATTCTAGTTTTAAAAACCAGGAATATATAAACTAATTTTTAAGACTTCTATTCAAGACCTTATATTCTTCATAACATTCGCTTATAGCATCTAATATTTGAAGATCATTTGCCTTAGTAATGAAATCATCAGAATAATTACATTCACTAATTAATAAATCTAGATCAACTCTATCAAGTTGAAGTAGTGCTAGTAGCATTTCTCTATCAAATCTATTTGATAATAAATCACGTATCCTATTATCTTTTTTCATCTTTCTGAGTTTTCTAAGTTCATTTGGCTGTTTTCCAAATATTTTATGAAGGAAATCAAATGGATTAAAAATTGCATTTAATGCTTTAGTAGCTGCACTAGTTGGCCTGGCACTTGACTCATATCCAACATTAGGCAGACCAGAAATACTATATCTAAAATTTCTATTGATTGGAACTTGTTTTATATCAATCTCTAAATATCCCGTTAACTTTAATTGATTTACAACAACTTCTTCAAGTGCTAGAGCCAATTCTGTTAATTCTATACTTGTATTAATTCCATACCTTATCCAATCATTTGTAACCCTAACCTTAATGGATTTAAATCCAAGATATGAAAAATGAAGTGTGTCATCTACTTGAACTCTAATTTCAAATTCTCCTTTTTTATTTGTAGCTGTTCCAATAACCTTGTTTAGGTTAACAATATTCACATTTTCTAATGGCATATTGTTATTTGCATTCAAGATTGTTCCCTTAACAGTAGTTATTTCTTGTGAAAAAGAAAATGCATAAAAAAGAAGGAGAATATTTAGGAATACTTTTTTCATCTGTAAAATATTGCTAAATATAGTAAACTTTGATGTTTAAAAAAGATAAAAATTTTAGGTTAACTGATATTTAACAGAACTTATTTAAATAATTAATTAACTTTTTTACAGCTTTAGATCTATGGGCGATTTTATTTTTTTCTATTACACTCATCTCTCCAAATGAATTGTTGTAGCCTTTAGGTAAAAAAACAGGATCATAGCCAAAACCATTATTTCCTCTTCTTTGTTTTAGTATTTTCCCCTCACATAATCCTGTAAAAGTAATTACCTGATTATTAATATTTAAGGCAATTACCGTTCTAAATCTAGCATTTCTATTATTACTTTCTTTCATGCATTCCAGTAGTTTTTCCATGTTTAATTCATCTGTCGAATTTTCTCCAGCAAACCTTTTTGAATAAACTCCAGGCCTACCATTTAAAAAATCAACTTCAAGGCCAGTATCATCTGCAAAGCAATCATAACCATAATTATTTTTTATATAATTTGCTTTTAAAATAGCATTATCAATTATTGTATTTCCACTTTCAATTATATCCTCTTTACAGCCAATATCTTTAAGGTTTATAATCTCTATTTGATTACTAATCAAATTGCTTACTTCCTTTATTTTATTTGAATTATTTGTGGCAAATACTAATTTCATGTCATTTAATTATTGTGATAAGGTTCATTTTTTAAAATAGTAAAACTTCTATATAGCTGTTCTAGAAATATAATTCTGACCATTTGATGGGAAAAAGTCATTTTTGATAAAGCAATTTTCTGATTTGCTCTTTCTAATATTTTTTCAGATAAACCATATGCACCACCAATTAGAAATATTATTTCTTTTTTACTAGAGATCATATGATGTTGAATAAAGTTTGAGAACAAGATGGAATTATATTCTTTCCCATTTTCATCTAATACAATTACATGCTCATTGTTTTTAATTTTAGCTAAAATTAATTCACCTTCTTTATTTTTTTGAACTTTTTTATTCTTTCTTGACTTTATATCATTTATAATTACAAACTCAAAATTTATATAGTGTTTAATTTTGCTTATATAGGATTTAATCATACTAATAAGCTCTTGATT
Source organism: uncultured Flavobacteriaceae bacterium (assembly GCA_964490545.1). Lineage (GTDB taxonomy): Bacteria > Bacteroidota > Bacteroidia > Flavobacteriales > Flavobacteriaceae. Next base: position 4,724 of record CAZBCJ010000075.1, read on the forward strand.
TTTAGTTTTTCCTATGGCTATACATTTGATCTTCATTATATAAACTTATATTGTAATATATTTATAAAAGTACTATATTTTATGTATAAGTAAATTAGCATTTCTTATTACTAGGCTGATTAAATTATATTGAAATTTATCAATCAAGGATGATAGAATAGATTTTAAAGTTTTAGAATGAATTATTTTATAGATGTTGTTTTGCCTATTCCTGTTAATCAGGTATTTACTTATGGAATTAATGAAGCAGAATACTCTTTTCTAAGACCAGGAATGAGGGTTGCAGTGCCATTTGGGAAAAAGAAGATTTATACTTCAATAGTAAGCTCTGTACACACTAATTCACCCACTATTTATGAGGTTAAACCTATTTATCAAATAATTGATGAAAAACCACTAATTAATGAGATTCAATTAAAATTTTGGGAATGGATTTCAAAATATTATATGTGCTCAATAGGAGAGGTCCTTAGAGCAGCTGTCCCTAGTATTTTATTGCTTGAGAGTGAAACACAAATTTCCATTAGAGAGGATTTAAATATAAATTTTGATGAGTTAGATGATGAAGAATTTTTAATAATTCAGGCTTTAGAATCTCAGTCACCCCTAAGGATTAATGAAATTTCAGAAGTATTAAATAAGAAAAATATTTTTACTCATTTGGACTCATTAAACATTAAGAATTTGATATCTATAAATGAGAAATTATATTCTAGATATAAACCAAAATTTTTAAGGTGTGTTAATCTGTCAGATTCATTTTTTAATGATAAGCAGATTAAAGAATTAAAAAAAAATTTAAAAAGGTCACCTAAACAATTAGAGGTTTTAAATTCTTTTTTGAATTCTAGCACGAATAATGATTTAATTAAAATTTCTGATCTAAAAAAAAGCTCTAATTCATCTTCTGCTATTATTAAAAAAATGATTGATAAAGGAATTTTTCATCAGTCTTATATTCAAGTAGATAGAATTCAAAATAATTCAATAAACTCCAATCAAAAAATTAAACTAAGTAGTGATCAAAATTGCGCATATGAT
>CAZBCJ010000076.1:0-5696 GCA_964490545.1 uncultured Flavobacteriaceae bacterium
ATGTTAAAACTACTAAGAGAAAAATGCAGCATGCTGGGAATAGACAGAAAATTTTTGTCAAGATCAATAAATGATGGATTTTCTGGTGGAGAGAAAAAGAGAAATGAAATATTTCAAATGGCAATGCTAGAGCCAACTTTAGCAATTCTGGATGAAACAGATTCAGGACTTGATATTGATGCGCTTAAAATTGTTGCCAGCGGAGTAAATAAATTAAAGAAAAAAGATAATGCTGTAGTGATAATTACCCATTACCAAAGATTACTTGATTATATTATTCCTGACTATGTACATGTATTATTTGATGGAAAAATAGTTAAGTCTGGCAAAAAAGATCTTGCAGTAGAACTAGAAAAAAAGGGATACGATTGGATTAAAGAAGAAATTAATAATTAAAGATAATGATTGATTTAAAAGAAAAATTACTTTCATCATTTATAGCTTTTGAGAATCGAACTAATATTGACAGTTACGTTCATGATATTAGGTCTGAGGCTATAAAACAATTTGAAGCAATTGGATTTCCTAATAAAAAATTAGAAAATTGGAAGTATACCTCTTTAAAGAATCTTTTAAATACTGACTACAGCGTATTACCAGAAATAAATAACGTATTAGAATTTAAGAATATTAGAAAATATCTTATTGATGATATCGATTCTTATAAGATAATTTTTGTAGATGGAAAGTACTGTTCCCACCTTTCAGAAACAACACATGAGGGAATGGATATCTGTATTTTATCCGCTGCATTAACTCAATCAAAATATGAGCTTATTATTGAAAATTATTTTAATAAAATAGCTCTTAAAGATGGTATTACCTCTTTAAATACAGCCTTCTCAAATGAAGGAGCTTTCATTCATATTCCAAAAAATAAGTTTGTTGAAAAACCCATACAAATAATACATTTTTCAACTGGCAATGAGGCCTCACTTATGTTTCAGCCTAGAAACATGATTGTAGTAGATGAAAACTCACAAGTACAAATTATTGAGAGGCACCAAAGCTTAAGCGAAAATAAAGTTTTCACCAATAGTGTTACTGAAATTTATGCGGATAAAAAATCTATAATTGATTATTATAAAATTCAAAACGACAATTTACAGGCATCACTTATTGACAATACCTACGTAAACCAACAGCGTAACAGTATCTTCTCAATGCATACCTTTTCATTTGGAAATGAATTGGTAAGAAATAATTTAAATATTTCACAAAATGATGAGTTTATTGAAACTATTATAAAAGGGGTTACAATTATTGGTGACAAACAACATATAGATCATAATACGCTTATTCAACATAATAAACCCAATTGCAATAGCCATCAAGATTATAAAGGCATCTATGACAATAAATCAACTGGAGTATTCAATGGAAAGATCATTGTAGAAAAACAGGCACAAAAGACAAATGCTTTCCAGTCAAACAATAATGTTCTGCTCTCAGATAAGGCAACTATAAACGCAAAACCTCAGCTTGAAATATATGCAGATGATGTTAAATGCTCGCATGGATGTACAGTAGGTCAGTTAGATAAAAATGCATTATTTTATTTAAAATCAAGAGGAATTCCAGAAAAAGAGGCAACTGCACTTTTAATGTATGGCTTTGCAAATAATATATTAGAAAGCGTAAAAATTCCTGAAATTAAAACTAGGATAAACCATATTATTGCCAATAAATTAGGAGTAAAAATTGGTTTTAATTTATAAATGAAAAATACATCTGGATTTAATATAGCATCAATTCGTAAGGATTTTCCAATACTTAACTCAAAAGTAAATGGTAAACAGCTAATATATTTTGATAATGCTGCTACCACTCAAACTCCAAAAGTTGTAATAGATTCAATAGTGTCTTATTATTCAACTCTTAATGCTAATATTCATAGGGGGGCTCATTACCTAAGTCAAAAAGCAACTGAAGCTTATGAGAATACGAGAAGAAAATTTCAACAACACCTTAATGCAAAAAATTCAAGTGAGATCATTTTCACTTCAGGCACTACTCACAGTATCAATCTAGTTGCTAATGGATTTACTAATCTATTAAAATCAGGAGACGAAATAATTGTCTCACATCTTGAACATCACAGTAATATTGTTCCATGGCAAATGCTATGTGAAAAAACTGGTGCAATAATGAAAATTATTCCTATGAATCATGATGGGGAATTAATTTTTTCAGAATATGAAAAATTGCTATCTAATAAAACTAAAGTTGTATTTGTAAACCACGTTTCAAATGCATTAGGAACAATAAATCCGGTAAAAGAAATTATTAGTAAAGCACATGAATTTGGAGCAGCAGTATTAATTGATGGAGCACAAGCACTTCCTCACTTTGAAGTAGATGTCAAAGATTTAAATGCTGATTTTTATGTTGCCTCAGCACATAAATTCTATGGACCAACAGGAGTTGGAATTCTATATGGAAAAGAAAAATGGCTAGATAAACTTCCTCCCTACCAAGGGGGTGGAGAAATGATTGATGAGGTAACATTTGAAAAAACCACCTATGCCAAACTCCCAAATAAATTTGAGGCTGGTACTCCCAATATATCAGGAGTGATTGCTTCTGGAATAGCGATAGATTACATAAATAATATTGGACTAAAAAAAATATTAAAATATGAGAACGTGTTGCTTAAATATGCTACTGAAAAACTCCTTGAAATTGATGGAATAAAAATATATGGTAACACTGAAAATAAAACTTCTGTTATTTCTTTTAATCTAGCAAATATTCATCATTATGATATTGGTTCTATAATTGATAATGAAGGTATCGCTGTTAGAACTGGTCATCATTGTGCTCAGCCTATAATGGATTATTATAAAATCCCTGGAACTATTAGATTATCACTAAGTTTTTATAACACCAAAGAAGAAATTGATTCTTTAATTAGTGCAATAATAGTGGCTAAAAAAATGCTTTCATAAATTTATTACTTGTTGTATTTTTATAAAAAAATAAATTGACAATAGATCAAATACAAAACGAAATTATTTCCGAGTTTGACATGTTTAATGATTGGACTGAGAAGTATGAATATATTATTGACCTTGGGAAAAGTTTGCCAGTCATAAATGATGCATTTAAAACTTCAGATAATACAGTTAAAGGATGTCAAAGCAAAGTATGGCTTTATGCAGAATATATTAATAATAAACTTATATTTACAGCTGATAGCGATGCTATAATTACAAAAGGAATTATAGCTATCTTAGTTAGGGTTTTTTCAAATCAATCCCCTAAAGATATAGTTGATGCTAAAGCAGATTTTATTGAAGAAATTGGATTAAAGCAGCATCTATCTCAGACAAGAGCAAATGGATTGTCAAGTATGATTAAGCAAATTAAGCTATATGCTGTAGCTTACTTAAACAAATAAAATGAGTCAAGAAGTATTTAATCCAAATGAAATAGGAGAGAAAATAATAGATGTTATAAAAACAATTTATGACCCAGAAATTCCTGTTGATATTTATGAGCTTGGGTTAATCTATGATGTAATGGTAAACGAAAATTTTGATGTCAAAATATTAATGACATTAACTACTCCAAATTGTCCAGTAGCAGAGACTCTTCCTGTTGATGTAGAAGATAAAGTAAAAACTGTCAAGGGAATTAAAAATGTAGAAGTTGAAATAACCTTTGATCCACCATGGACACAAGATCTTATGAGCGAAGAAGCAAAACTTGAATTAGGAATCTTATAGACTTAAAACTATAATGTCCAAAGAAATCATTAATAGAGTAGAAAACAGCAAGCTAATTTCAATTGATCTTGGAGATTATTATTTGCCTGGAAAAAGATATGAAATTGATATAAAAGACTGGCTAGTTGACGGTCTATATCTTAAGGAAAAAGAATTTAGAAAAGCTGTAAAAAATCATAATTGGATTCAGTACAAAGATGCTTTTGTTGCAATAAATTGCACAAGTCAAGCTATCATCCCGCCGTGGGCATATATGTTAATTTCTACACAACTATCAAATAATACCAAGAAAACTATTATTGGAAATTTAGATGATTTGGAGAAAAAAAATTTTGAAGAACAGATTCAGAAAATTGACTTGTCTCTTTACCAAGATAAGTCAGTTGTTATTAAAGGATGTTCAAATAATAAAGTACCTATGTCAACATATTATAATCTGTGTTCTAAGCTCCTTCCTATAGCTAAGAGTATAATGTATGGTGAGGCATGCTCTTCAGTGCCAGTATTTAAAAAAAGGTCCTAGTTGATTTCAGGATACAGAAAGTCATTATAAGGGAATCTTTTTATATGAATTTTTCTCACCTCATTATAAAGACATTCTTTTAATTCTTCTATGTTAGTTTTATTTATTGCGGAAATAAATTTTACCTTATCACCAAGCTTATTCATCCATGTATGCTCCCACTCTTCTATAGAAAAATTACTCTTATCTCTTTCTGCTATTAAATTATCCTTGTCATAATTAACAGGCTCATAATTATCGATTTTATTAAAGATCATTATAGATGGTTTTCCTAAGGATTTTATTTCATCTAATGTCTTTTCAACAGCACTAATATGCTCTTCAAAATTAGAATGAGAAATATCAACTACGTGTAAAAGAAAGTCTGCTTCTGTTACTTCATCAAGAGTGCTTTTAAAAGATTCAATTAATTGTGTTGGAAGTTTTCTAATAAACCCAACTGTATCACTTAACAGAAAAGGAAGATTCCTTATTACAATTTTTCTTACAGTGGTATCCAAAGTAGCAAACAATTTATCCTCTGCAAAAACCTTGGATTTACTCAATAAATTCATTAAAGTAGATTTTCCCACATTTGTGTATCCAACAATAGCAACTCTAATTAACTTGCCTCTATTTCCTCTTTGCACATGCATTTGCTTGTCAATAGATTTAATTTTTTCTTTTAAAAGAGATATTTTATTACGCACAATTCTTCTGTCAGTTTCTATTTCAGTTTCACCAGGGCCCCTCATTCCAATGCCTCCTTTCTGCCTTTCTAAATGCGTCCACATTCCTTTTAGTCTTGGTAAAAGATACTGACACTGAGCCAGCTCAACTTGTGTTTTTGCATAACTAGTAGTGGCGCGTTGGGCAAAAATATCTAATATCAAATTAGTTCTATCAAGGACCTTACAATTAAAGATTTTGCTGATATTTCTCTCTTGAGTTGGAGATAACTCATCATCAAAGATTACCGTATTAATATCATTGACTTCTATATACCTTTTAATTTCTGAAATTTTTCCGCTCCCAATAAAAGTCTTTGGATTAGGCATGTTCATCCTCTGTACAAATCTCTTTAGTACTTTTCCACCTGCTGTTATTGTTAAAAAATCTAACTCATCCAAGTAGTCTTTTGATTTTTCAATCCCTTGAGCTTGTGTAACTATTCCAACTAAAATTGTATTTTCCAAATTCTATTTTTTCCTAATTATTAAAGTTTACAAATTTACAAATCTCAAAAAAATGGTTACATAAAAATATACTCAAAAATATAATTATTTTAATTTTGCATTTGTATATTTAGTTAAATTAAATATTTCCTTTTATATATTTATTTATTCATGAGAAAGATCTTTTTATTTTCATTATTTTTTTTCATTTTCATAGCAACTATCAAAGCCCAAGAAAATACAACGGTTGATTGTAATGGTGGTCCTATTACTACTACATTCTGCTACGAT
>CAZBCJ010000077.1:0-5679 GCA_964490545.1 uncultured Flavobacteriaceae bacterium
AAACTTTCACATCATTATCAATATATTTTCTAATATAATCTCTCCAATAAGATAAATTCTCTTCGGGAAGTACAATGCAAAAATTGGTCTTTCTAAGGGATTTGAGTTTGTTATAAGTATGTGCAATTACTGGTATATTATCGATAGTTATGAATTGCTTTGGTATATCAGAATCCATTCTTTTCCCTGAGCCACCTCCCATTAAGATAATATTTCTTATCATGTTAAGATTAAATAATCAGAATTGCATCTCCATAAGTATGGAACATATACTTTTCCTTTATGGCGATTTTATATGCTTTCATAACCAAATCAAAACCACCAAAAGCTGAGGCCATCATCAAAAGTGTTGATTTAGGAGAGTGCAGGTTTGTTATCATAGCACTACATATCTTGAAATCATATGGTGGAAATATAAACTTATCTGTCCAACCAGATTTAGATTTGAGCTGATTATTTGCAGTTACTGCAGTTTCCAATGTTTTCATACTTGATGTTCCAACAGCAAATATTTTTTTATTATTATCTAATGCTTTATTAACTTGAATTGCTGTTTCTTCTGGTACAGAATAATTTTCTGAGTCCATTTTATGTTTTGTCAAATCTTCTACGTCTATATCTTTAAATGTGCCTAGTCCAGTATGAGAAGTTATGCTGACTATTTTTACGCCTTTTAACTCTAGCTTTTTAAGTAATATCTCTGTAAAATGAAGTCCAGCAGCAGGTGCTGCTACAGCACCAATGTTTTTTGCATAAACTGTCTGAAATCTTTCCTCATCTTTTTTATCAACTTTTCTTTTAATCTCTTTTGGTAGTGGTGTTTCTCCATACTCATGAATTATATCATGAAAATCTCTCTCATTATCCTCAGGAATAAATCTAATTGTTCTTCCTCTAGATGTTGTATTATCAATAACTTCTGCAACTAATTCTCCATCTCCAAAATACAATTTGTTTCCTACTCTAATTTTTCTTGCTGGGTCTACAAGAACATCCCAAAGATTTAAATCGGGATTCAATTCTCTCAGCAGAAAAACTTCAATCTTTGCACCAGTTTTTTCTTTCTGTCCATAAAGTCTAGCCGGAAATACTTTTGTGTTGTTGAGGACTAAAACATCATTTTCACTAAAATATTTGATGATATCTTTAAATTGTTTATGTTCAATTTTTCCAGTTTTTTTGTGTATAACCATCAGTCTAGATTCATCTCTATTCTCAGCGGGGTGTACTGCTGTTCTTGTAGAAGCTAACTTAAAATCAAATTCAGAAAGTTTCATATAATTTGTTTAATAAAATTAACTTAGTTTTGAGGTCTGCAAAACTAATTAATTGTTTTAACATACCTTTAATATATGGAATTATTTTTAAGGCTTTTAAAAGAAAGTTTCATTTTTTCATTCAAAGCACTAATAGCAAATCCTATTAGAACCATACTCTCCCTTTTAGGTGTAACAATAGGAATATTTACAATAATTGCGGTCTTATCAACAGTGGATTCTTTAGAAGATAGCATAAAAGATAATCTTAGTTTTTTAGGGACTGATAATCTAAGAGTTGAAAAATGGCCGTGGGATTTTACGAATCCTGGTTACGAGTGGTGGAAATTTTGGAAAAGACCTGAGCCAATATATAAAGAGTATGAATTTCTAAAGGAAAATTTAAATAGTGCTGAAGCTGTTGAAATAATTACTAGTAGGGGGGGTATAAGTGTAAAATACCTTAATAATAGTTCTACTATAGATAATTTAAATGGAATTGTTTTTGAAAATAAGTTTTTTAATGATTGGGATTTTGTTGCTGGAAGATTTTTTACAGAGAATGAAACCCTGACAGGGTCAAATGCTGCTATAATAGGGTATAAAATAATGGAAGATTTATTTAAAACTCCTGAAAACTCTATTGGTAAACAACTAAAAATTAAAGGCAAATCATTTACAATCATAGGTGTTCAGAAAGAACAGGGTGAAGCATTTGGTGGGGGTGATTCTTATGATAGGCAGATGTCAATTCCCTTTAATAGTTTTAAGAAAATATATAAAGTAGGTAAGAAAGGAAATAATGCTGTATTAAGGATAAAGGGTATATCTGATAACGATCCAGGTCTAATTAACTTAGAGTATGAGTTAAAGGGACTATTAAGAGCAAAAAGAGGATTGAAACCTATTGAAGAAGATAATTTTGCTATAAATAGACCTGAATATTTATCATCATTTGTTTCAACAATATTTGCAACAATTAGTATTGCTGGTTGGGTAATTGGTAGTTTCTCAATATTAGTTGGAGGTTTTGGAATAGCAAATATTATGTTTGTCTCTGTTAAAGAGAGGGTTCCAATTATAGGTCTACAAAAATCACTAGGTGCCAAGAAATATTTTATTTTAATGCAATTTTTATTTGAATCTTCTTTTCTCAGTGTCTTTGGTGGTTTATTTGGAATATTTTTTGTGTTTCTTTTAACTCTCCCTGATTTAGGCTCATTCGATCTACAAATATCATTAGAAAATGTTATACTTGGAATATCAATCTCATCAATTATAGGAATTCTTGCTGGATTTTTCCCTGCGCTTTTTGCTTCTAATCTTGACCCTGTTGAGGCAATAAGATCTAATTAGCTAATTTTTCTTTGATAGTATTTTCAAGTTCTTTCATAAGTTCTGGGTTATCCTCAAGAATTGATTTGACAGAGTCTCTTCCCTGACCTAGTTTTTCTCCTTTATATGAGAACCAGGATCCTGATTTTTGGATTAATTCAAGTTCAACACCTAGATCAAGAATTTCTCCAGATTTTGATATTCCCTTTCCATACATTATATCAAACTCAACAACTTTAAATGGAGGAGCTACTTTATTTTTAACAACTTTTACTTTTGTTCTATTGCCCATAATATTATCTGGACTATCTTTAATTTGCCCTATTCTTCTAATATCCAATCGTACTGACGAATAAAATTTTAATGCGTTTCCGCCTGTAGTAGTCTCAGGATTCCCAAACATCACTCCAATTTTTTGTCTTAGTTGGTTGATAAAAACACATACACATCCAGACTTATGGATAGCACCTGTAAGCTTTCTAAGTGCTTGTGACATGAGCCTTGCTTGCAAGCCCATCATGCTGTCACCCATCTCACCTTCAATCTCTCCTTTTGGAACCAATGCGGCTACTGAATCTATTACTATAATATCAATGGCATTAGATCTTATAAGGTGTTCTGTTATCTCAAGCGCCTGCTCCCCATTATCAGGTTGTGAAATTAAAAGGTTCTCAGTATCTATTCCCAATTTCTCTGCGTATGTTTTATCAAAGGCGTGTTCAGCGTCAATGAATGCTGCTATTCCACCTTTTTTTTGTGCTTCTGCAATACAGTGCATTGATAAGGTTGTTTTTCCTGATGATTCTGGTCCAAATATTTCTACAACTCTTCCTTGTGGTAACCCACCGATTCCTAGTGCTATATCTAGGCTTAATGATCCTGTAGGTATGCTAGGTATTTTGACAATATTTTCATCGCTTAATTTCATTATGGTACCTTGACCGTATGTTTTTTCCAGTTTTTCGATTGCTAAATTGAGTGCTTTTGATTTTTCTTTCGTTTCTTTCATTCTTTTTTATAATTTTTGCTAAAATAAATAGTAATTTGAATTAATACTAATATTTTTAGTAAAATTTAATAAATTTTAACTTAAAGATGTTCAAATATAACTAGTTACATCCTCATATTTTAATATTTTTGCGACTATACTTACGTAGAATTAAAAAAAATCATTTGTTAAGATTACTGCTAATAATTATAGTTTTTTTAATACCATTGGGTACGTTTTCTCAAAGTTTTAAACCAATTCCTGGAGAAAAAATAGACTATTTGGTTTCTCTTGGAGTATTTAATGCTGGCAAAGCTTCAATGATAACAGATACCATTACGCATAGCTTAAATGATAATGAAGTTTTTAAAATTGATGTTATAGGAAGGACAATAGGAATATTTGATTTTTTTGCAAAAGTCAGAGATAATTGGGGAGCATACATTACTACTTCAGACCTAAAACCAAAAAGATTTCATAGATATCTTCAAGAAGGTAAGTATAGAAAAAATGAAATATTGAATTTTCAAAATGATTCAGATAGTGTGCAGATAGTTATTCTTGATAAGTTAACTAAGGACTTTGTAGAACATAAGTATCTTCACTTTGAGAATGACATTCAAAAAATTATAAGATCATATTTTATGAATTATTGGATTGCTAGTTTGGCATATCTTAGATCATTAGATTACTCAGATATTTCAGATAAAGAATTAGTTGAAATTCCATACTTTGAGAATAATGATAGGTTTAAGTATCAGATGAAATTTTTGAAGAGAGAAAGTATTCAAACAAAAATTGGTGAAATAAATTCAATAGTTTTTGCTCCATTAATACCAAAAAATAAACTTTTTGAAGAAGAAGATGCTGTAAAGTTTTGGTTATCTGATGATAAAAATAAAGTACCTCTCAAACTTTTTGCTAAAATGAATTTTGGAAATTTTGTAATAGAGATTGAAAATTATAAGAATGTTAACTGATAGTTAACCAAATTTTAAGTTTATATTAATTCTTTAAAATTGGTTTAATTTTAAAGATAGAATATTCATATAAGTTCATAAATTACGATATGTATCAAAAGTCAGATTTTAGGATTTTAGCAATTGATGATGAAAAAGATATTCTTCTTCTTTTAAAGTATAATCTTGAAAATGAAGGTTATTATGTTGAAACATCTTCTTCTGGAAAGGAGGGGATTAAATTAGCTGAAAAATTCACTCCCGATTTGATACTTCTTGATATAATGATGCCAGACATTGATGGTATTGAAGCATGTATCAATTTGAGAAAAATTGATACGATAAAAGATTCTTATATACTCTTTCTTACTGCAAGAGTTGAGGAATACTCTGAGGTTGCAGCGTTTGAAGCTGGTGCGGATGATTATATTACAAAGCCAATTAAACCAAGAGCTTTAATTAGTAGGATAAACTCTTTTTATAAAAGACGATTTTCAAGTAAGAATTTAGCGAATTTGCTAACTATTGGGGACTTAAATATTGATAAGGATACTCATACTATAACATTGAAAGGAAAAGAAATTTTTTTTCCAAAGAAAGAATTTGAATTACTATATTTTTTAGCTCGTAATCCAAAAAGAGTTTATAATAGAGACGTTCTATTAAGAAATATATGGGGAACAGATGTTCATGTCGTTGCAAGAACAGTAGATGTTCATATTAGAAAAATTCGAGAAAAGATTGGTCAGGATTTTATTACTACTATCAAAGGTGTAGGCTACAGTTTTAAAAATTAAATCCTAAGCTTAATTTAAATTCTCTTCTAGGATACACACTAGAAAAGATAGATTTTATCTAAATGTTAAAAACTTTAGTTGATTATTAAGTTTATGTTAAGTGTCAAAACAATTAAGAAAGTGAATAAGTTTTATATATCATTAGCAAAATTAAATTTACTTTTGGAGTATGAATAATTCAAAAGCCATATCTTTATTATTTGGATTTATAGTTGGAGTAATTTCTACATTGACAGCTTTATTTCTTGGTATTACAGAAGAAATGAAACTTTTAACAGCTGCTATTATTTCTTTTTCAACTTCAACATTGTTATTTGCCATTATAACTGAAAATCTTTTTGATA
>CAZBCJ010000078.1:0-5597 GCA_964490545.1 uncultured Flavobacteriaceae bacterium
GAAATTAACTCAAGAGTCTTTATGTATAAGAATGTTTTCTTTTTCTCAATTATATCTCCTCCTATTTTTTTACCAAAATCATTCTCATTGCCAAAACAATCAAGATAATCATCTTGCAATTGAAATGCTATGCCTAAATTCTTTCCGAATTCGTAAATTTTCTCTTGATCTGCTATTGTTGCATTTGCTATAATTGCTCCCATTTTCATTGCTGCACCAATTAATTCAGCAGTTTTATAAGTTATCATTAATAGATATTCATCAAAGGATATTTCTTGCTTTTTTTCAAAATCTATATCTAATTGTTGTCCCTCGCATACCTTTATCGCTGTTTTGCTAAATAGTGTTGCCATTTGCACAAAAATATTTGCTTCATAATTTTCAAATATCTGATAGGCTAAAATTAACATCACATCTCCAGATAAAATTGCAGTACTGTTGTCCCATTTTTTGTGTACTGTAGTATTTCCTCTTCTAAGATCTGCAGAGTCCATAATATCATCATGGACTAAAGAAAAATTATGAAAAACCTCTCCAGCTAATGCAGCATTTAGTGCCTTTTTTGGTGATCCAGAAAAAATATCTGTACTTATCAATGTTAATATGGGTCTAATTCTTTTTCCTTCAAGACTTAAAATATAGTTTACAGGAGAATATAGGTTTTTAGGAACCGCACTGATTGTATATTTTTCTATATGATCAGTAAACATTTGATGATATTGAGAAAGAGAAAGCATCCTATAATAATATTTTGGTTAAATGTATGATAAAATCCTAATTTAAAAAAGCTTGTTAAAATTATAAAATATGATAGAGTTATAAATAATATCTTATTAAATTTGCAAATGTAAACTATCGCCATGTATAGGACTCATAATTGTGGAGAATTAAGAAAATCTGATATTGGGAAACAGGTTTCCCTTTCTGGATGGGTTCAAAAAATGCGAGACAAAGGATTTATGATTTGGGTAGATATACGAGATAGATATGGTATCTCTCAATTAATTTTTGATGAACAAAGAACAAGTAAAAATTTATTAAATCAAGCAAAATCATTAGGCCGTGAATTTGTAATACAGATAGATGGCGAGGTTATTGAAAGGGCTTCTAAAAATAAAAATATTCCAACAGGAGATATTGAAATTTTGGTTAAAAAACTTACAATACTAAATAGCTCAACTACTCCTCCATTTACAATAGAAGATAACACAGACGGAGGCGAAGAGCTTAGAATGAAATATAGATATCTAGATATCAGAAGAGAGCCTATAAAGAAAAATTTAATACTAAGACATCAAATAACTCAACAAGTAAGAAAATATCTTTCTGACAGTTCCTTTATAGAAGTTGAAACCCCATGTTTAATTAAATCAACCCCAGAAGGTGCTAGAGATTTTGTTGTACCATCTAGGACAAATGAAGGAGAATTTTATGCACTGCCACAATCTCCTCAAACATTTAAACAATTACTAATGGTAGCTGGCCTTGATAAATATTTTCAAATTGTCAAATGCTTTAGAGATGAAGATTTAAGAGCAGATCGACAGCCTGAATTCACGCAAATAGATTGTGAAATGGCATTTGTTAAGCAGGATGATATTTTAAATACTTTCGAAGGACTTATCGTTAATATATTTAAAAAAGTAAAAAAGATTGAGCTTAATAAATTTCCAAAAATTACATATGAGGATGCAATAAAAAAATATGGAACAGATCAGCCTGATATTAGATTTGGGATGGAATTTGTAGAATTAAATGAAGTCTGTCAACATAAAGATTTTAATGTATTTAATTCTGCTGAACTAGTTGTTGGAATTGCTGTTTCTGGCGGTAACACATTTACAAGAAAACAAATTGACAAATATATAGACTGGATAAAAACTCCTCAGGTTGGAGCAATGGGGATGGTATACGTAAGATGTAATGATGATGGAGGATTTAAATCGTCAATAGACAAATTTTATGATCAAACAGATCTAAAAAATATTGCTAAAAAGGCTAATGCAAGTAAAGGAGATTTAATTATGATTTTATCTGGAGATAAAAATACGGTAAGATCGCAGCTTAGTGCACTGCGTCTAGAAGTGGCTAAAAATCTAGGACTTAGAAATTCAAAGAAATTTGCACCATTATGGGTTATAGATTTTCCATTACTAAGCTGGGACGAAGAAGAAGATAAATTTCATGCAATGCATCATCCATTTACCGCGCCAAAACCTGATCAAATAGAACTATTAAAAACCTCCCCTGGTTCTGTAAAAGCAAATGCATATGATCTAGTAATTAATGGTAACGAAATAGGTGGAGGATCTATAAGAATTCATAATAAAAGTGTTCAAGAACAAATGTTTAACTGCATTGGATTTACAAAAAAAGAGGCAGAAGAACAATTTGGTTTTCTTATGAATGCATTTCAGTATGGAGCACCACCACATGGGGGTATTGCTTTTGGATTAGATCGATTAGTTGCAATTCTTGGTGGAAGTGAAACTATCAGAGACTTTATAGCATTTCCAAAGAATAATGCGGGTAGAGATGTTATGATTGATACCCCATCAAAAATTTCTGAAGAACAATTAAAAGAGCTTAAACTAAAACAGGATCTATAAAAAACATAAATAGTGAAAATATTTATTTATGTACTATTTACTATATCACTAATTCTTATAATCTCTGGGTATATAATAGAGGATATTAATTCAGAAAAATTTATAGGTGGCGGGACTTTCTTACTATTCTTTTTAGTAATCCCATTATTTCTTTATTATAGATGGCAAAATAAAAAACTTAAGGATTTTATTTTGGATAATGAAGAAATAAAAAAAATGAAAGATGAAAGCTAATTTAAATTTCTTCTAGCAATAAAAAATTTTTCTAATAGCTCCTTAGACTCATTTTCTAAAACACCGCCATTAACTTTTGTTTTAGGGTGCAGTGTGCTGCCCATTATTGTGAATCCTCTTTTTAAATCACTGGCAGCATAAAACAAGTTAGAAATCCTGCTCCAATATAATGCTCCAGCACACATTTGACAAGGCTCTAAAGTAACGTACATACTACAACCGTTCAAGAATTTACCTCCAAGATAGTTTTCAGCTGCTGTTATTGCTAAGATCTCTGCATGTGCAGTAACATCGTTTAGTGTCTCTGTTAAATTATGAGCTCTTGCTATAATTTGATTTTCTATAACAACTACAGCGCCTATAGGAACCTCTCCTTTTGATAAAGCCAACTGTGCTTCTTCAATAGCCTTATTCATAAAATATTTATTATCGTATTCTAATTTCATTAAGGTATTATTTTAATATTCATTGGCTGTTATTTTTTTATAGATTAAGAGCGCTTGACTATCTGATAAGGATGCAATATAATGGCATATTTCTAATATCCTGTAATATAAGTCAGATTTATTAATATCTATTGTATCAGGTAAAAGATTAAGTATTAGTTTGTCATAACTATTATGATTTCCTGCATATATATTATTAGCTGCAGTAATATAGCTTTCTAATAAAACGCTTATAAGATTATACCCTGCAATTTCTTTTTCTATGACTTCTTTAGACTCATATATGTTCTCTACGCTGATTTTGATTATATCTGAAATTTGAGCTTTGTATTTACTTCGATCTAAAAGAGATGATTGAAAAGTTCCTTGAATAATCTCTGCTTCATTATTCATAAATATCTCAACACACTCATTTATTAAAGTGTTTATAGATAAAGCCCTTAAGTAACTTATCCTGTCAGTTGTATTACTTAGTTGGTGATACTTCTTGGTATTAATTGAGTCCCTTACCAAATTAATTAAATATTCTAAAGCAAATTCTTCTTCAATTAATCCAAGATTTATGCCATCCTCAAAGTCAATTATTGTATAGCAGATATCGTCTGCAGCCTCAACTAAATATGCTAATGGATGTCTAATATAGCTGCCTGTTTTGTCCTTTGTTAAACCAAGTTCCTGTGCTATATCTTTAAATACATCTAATTCACTTTGAAAGAAACCATATTTCTTATGGGAAATATTAGTGGTTGGTTTAATTGGAAGTGATTCCTTAGGGTATTTGACAAAAGCTCCCAAGGTAGCATAACTCAAACGCAGCCCTCCTTGTCTTCCAATTCTAGATTTTGTTAATATTTTAAACCCATTTGCATTACCTTCAAAATTACACAAATCTTGATATTGTTTTTCAGTTAAATTCTTAGAAAATTCTTTGCCTTTTCCTGAAATAAAGAACTGACCAATAGACTTTTCCCCAGAATGACCAAATGGCGGATTCCCAATGTCATGTGCTAATGAAGCAGAAGCTACAATAGCTCCGAAATCATTAGCCTGGTATCTATACTGTTTTCTTAATTCTGGATATTTTTCTAATACTTTCATTCCAACCTTTCTACCTAGGGATCTTCCCACAACGCTAACTTCTAAACTATGAGTTAACCTAGTATGAACAAAATCCTCGCTCGAAAGCGGAACTACCTGTGTTTTGTCTTGAAGACTTCTAAATTCTGATGAGAAAATTATTCGATCATAATCTACCTCAAATCCAAGTCGTGTTTCGTCTTGATCTTTTCTTTCTCTTTTTTGAGTATCACCAAATCTTTTTAATGATAATAATTTCTCCCAGTCCATTGTTTTATTTCCTGATAAGCAATATAGCAATAATCTGTTAATACATCTCAAAATTATATCTAACTGATAACATTCTCTTAACATTAAGGTTACATTACAAAATGATATTTGCATAGTATTTTAAATCAATTGATGAAAAAATATTTATTAATAATTATGGTTTTGGCTCCTCTGATCACTTTTCCACAAGGGAATAATGATGGCGCTGCTTCTAAAGGTCAGCCCCATTTTAAAGTATTTTGGAATTATCATTATGATTATACAGAAAATACTGAGCAAGTAAGTGCATTTGAGTTAACACGAGTCTATCTTGGTTACAAATACAAATTTGATGACAAATTTTCTGCAAAAATTACCTATGATATAGGCAAAAATGATGCAGGGAGTAATCATACTGCATTTGTAAAAATTGCACAATTGGATTATAAAATAAACCCTAATGTTAAAATCAGTATGGGACTAATTGGAGGGAAACAGTATAAAGATCAGGAAAACCACTGGGGTTATAGATACATATATAAAATGCTTCAAGATGAAAACAAATTTGGTCCTAGTGCTGATTTAGGAATTAATGCAGAATTTAAAATTAGTAAAACACTGATGGCTAACCTGTTTGTTGTAAATGGTGAAGGATATAAAAATCTTCAAGACGATGATGGAAATCAAAGATTTGGTGTGAGCTTAATTTATAATCCATTAAAAAAATTAACTACTAAATTTTATTATGATACGCATGCATCTGAAAATTCAAAGTCATTGAATAATATTGCATTTTTTGCAGGCTATAAAACTGATTCATGGAGAATTGGTGCGGAATATAATAAAATGGAAAATGGGACGAATTATAAAACAGCCATAGATGATCATAATTTAGATGGCATCTCTTTCTATGGCAGCTATGTCTTCAATAATAAAGTTGAAATATTTGCTAGATTTGATGAAATATCCTCTAATATATTAA
>CAZBCJ010000079.1:0-5572 GCA_964490545.1 uncultured Flavobacteriaceae bacterium
AAGTTTGTAATTAGATTTATAAAATTTTGATCTTTTAGATTATTTGGCTGAAGAATTTTTAGACTATTTGTTGTAGCAAACTTTTTTATGGGCGATTCTTTTAATTTTAGCCCTCTACCCGCAGGTTTGTCAGTGGAGGTAACAACTGCTAAAACATCGTAATTATTTTCAATTACTTTTTCTAAAGAGGGAATTGCAAATTCTGCAGTTCCCATGAAAATAATTTTTTTTTGACTATTCATTCTAGCCTTATTTTAGTGTATTAATAATAAAATCTACTCTATTTTTTATATTATCTTTTGGAACTATAATTGGATTATATCCAAACTCCTTGTATGTGTTTTTTATATAGCTGTCAATAGTGATCACTTGATCAAATGATTCATAACGAATTTTATCAGATGTGTATATATCTTCCCATGGCTCTAACAAGAATATCATATCATATCTGTATTTGTCAATTGATTTTAAAATTTTTTTTGATAAGTCAGCCTTCTTAAAATTTAAATATGCAATAATGTCTGGGATTCCTCTATCAAAAAATACGCAATTAGCTTGTAGGTTTATCGAGTTATTAAACTGTTGAATTCTGCCATTTAGTAATTCCTGACTAAATAAATTAGGATCTGATAAAAAAAGTTGCTCTATTCCTTTTTCCCTATACTTCAAAGTAATTTCTCTTGAAATTTCATCGAAACATTTGAAGTCATTTTTTCTCAATTCTTCAATTAATGAAGTTTTTCCTGTCCCAGGACCTCCGGTTATTATAATTTTTTTAACCATGAATTATCAATAATGTGTTATAAAAATCGTTATTAATGTTTAAATTAAAAAAATTAATAACTACTATATTAGTAATTAGATTAATTTACAACATAAATGGATCATACAAATAAAATTTTTTATAATAATTTAACTAAACTTTTAGAGAAAACTTCAGAATGGCCTTGTAAGTATTTATTCAAGTTTATTGTTAAGTCTGACGAAAATAAAATTAATGTTATTGAGTCCATTTTTGATAATATTGGAGCAATAATTAAAAAAAAGCAATCTAGGAATAATAATTTTACTAGTATATCTGTTAATGTAATAATGGATAGACCTGAAAATGTAATCGAAAAATACAAAGAAGTTTCAAAAAGAGTTGAGGATGTAATTTTATTATAACATAAACCTGTTATTATATATTTTTTGTATTTTGCCGACTTAAATGAATCTTCACTAATTATTTAATATAAATTTTTTGTTTTGATAGATAAACTAGAGTACAATACGAGTCGTGAGCAATTGATAATTCCTGAATATGGAAGACATATTCAGAAGATGATTAATCATGCATCCTCAAGAGAATCTAAGGAGGAGAGAAATAAATTAGCTAAATCTATAATATCTATTATGGGTAATTTGCAACCTCATTTAAGAGATGTTCCAGATTTTCAACATAAATTATGGGATCAGCTATTTATTATGTCTGATTTTAAATTAGATGCAGATTCCCCATTTGATAAGCCTTCTAAAGAAGTTTTAGAGGCTAAACCTGATCCATTATCCTATCCTCAGAATTATCCAAAATATAGATTTTATGGGAACAATATTAAGATTATGATAGATGAGGCAGTAAAATGGAAGGATGGAGAAATGAAAGAAGGTCTTATATATACAATTGCAAATCACATGAAAAAATGTTTTTTGAATTGGAATAAAGATAGCGTTACTGACGTTGTAATTTTTGATCATTTATTTGAGCTTTCTGATGGGAAAATAGATATTAGGAATTCAGATGAGGTATTATTAGATTCATCAGTTCTTGTACGACCAAAAAGAAAATTTGTGCATAAAAAATCTATTAAGAAAAATACTAGAGCAAGGAAGAGATATTAAAATTCATAATTATATATAATAAATGGAAACTTTTAAGATCAAAGGAGGTTTTGAACTAAATGGGGAGATTACTCCCCAGGGAGCAAAGAATGAAGCTCTTCAGGTTATTTGCGCTTCGATCCTTACTGATGAAAAAGTTATAATTAACAATATTCCAGATATTATAGATATAAAAAGATTAATTAATCTTTTATCAAAACTTGGTGTAAATGTTCAGAAACTATCATCAAACTCATATTCTTTTGAGTCTAATAACATAGACCTTAATTATTTAGAGTCAGATGAATTCAAAAAGGATGGTCAAAGTTTACGTGGATCAATAATGATAGTGGGTCCTCTTCTAACAAGATTTGGAAAAGGATATATTCCAAAGCCTGGGGGAGATAAGATTGGAAGAAGAAGACTCGATACACATTTTCAGGGGCTAGTCAAGCTTGGAGGAAAATTTGCATATAAAAGAAAAGATCATTTTTATACCGTCAAAGCGGATAAACTTAAAGGAACATACATTTTATTAGAGGAAGCCTCTGTTACGGGGACAGCCAACATTTTAATGGCAGCTGTACTTGCAGAGGGTAAAACAACAATATATAATGCTGCTTGTGAACCTTATATTCAGCAACTATGTAAGATGTTAGTTAAGATGGGAGCTAATATTAATGGAATGGGATCTAATTTACTAATTATTGAAGGTGTTAAAGAATTAAAAGGAACTGAACATAGCGTTTTGCCAGATATGATAGAAATTGGGAGTTGGATTGGTTTAGCAGCTATGACAAAAAGTAAAATATTAATAAAGAATGTAAGTTGGGAGAATTTAGGGCAAATCCCCAATGTTTTCAATTCTTTAGGTATAGATCTAATTAAAGAAGGAGATGATATGTTAATTCCAAAGCACAATGATGGTTATGAAATAAAAAATTACATTGATGGATCTATTTTAACAGTGTCTGATGCTCCATGGCCAGGATTTAGTCCAGACCTATTAAGTGTTATACTTGTTGTTGCAACTCAAGCAAAGGGAAGCGTTTTAATTCATCAAAAAATGTTTGAGAGTAGGCTTTTCTTTGTAGACAAACTAATTGACATGGTAGCAAAGATTATTTTATGTGATCCACATCGTGATACTGTTATTGGACATGCTTTTAATTCTAGATTAAAGGCAACTTCAATGACATCACCTGATATAAGAGCTGGAATCTCACTGCTTATAGCTGCTCTTTCAGCCAAAGGTACATCAACTATCAATAATATAGAACAGATTGATAGGGGGTATGAAAATATTGATCAGAGGTTAAGATCAATAGGAGCTAAAATAGAAAGGATTTAATTATCATCTATAGGTGCAGGACCATCAATCATTGCCTCATATTCTTCATCACCTTTTCTTTCTTTAAATTCTTTCTTTATTTCATTAATAAGTTTAGGATTTTTATATAGATCTGACATAGTCATTGCCATAGCTTTTGCAGAGTAAATCATTCCTTTATGTCCAATACTCATACCTCCACAGGCAACTACTGCCCATGAATGCCAAGGAGTGTCTATTGGAGCTGTAGTCACACTTAGATTAATATTTGGAACATTCCAGCTTACATCACCAACATCAGTTGATCCTCCTCCAGGGTGATCTAATGTTTTTCTTAAAGGTTTAATCTCAGAATCAATTCCTAGAGTGGGTTTATTGGTAGATTCCTGAATTTTTTTTGCAAATGCAATTTCCTTATCAGTATATTTAATAGGCCCAAGTAACTCTAAATTATCTTGCATTACCTGCCCACCAGTTCTATTTACTAATACTTCATATATTCCTGAAATTAAAGAAAGTTTATAATCAACATCTGCTAAAATTGCAGCACCTTCAGCCATTTTTTTAAGACGTTCGTAAACTGGCATCATACCTGATCTTTTGGTGTCTCTTGCTCTTATCCATATTTTAGAATAGTCTGGCACTACATTAACCACTTTACCAGCATCTTGAATGTGATAGTGCATTCTTACTGTTGGTTTTACATGTTCTCGGTAATAATTTATTCCTGTTGTATATAATTCAAGAGCATCTGAAGCACTTCTTCCATTCCAAGGGTCTGCCGATGCATGTGCAGCTTGACCAAAGAATTCTACTTTAAAATCAATTAAAGCGAGGGATGATTGAACATCAGCCTCTGTATTAGCTCCTGGGTGCCAACTTATATTAACATCAACATCATCCCATAGCCCTGCTTCAACCATCCATATTTTTCCAAAGTATTTTTCTTCTGATGGTGTTCCAAAAAACTTAATAGTACCACTAATCTTTCCTTGTTCAATCATCTCTTTTATAGCAATTGCTGCGCCAAGACTTCCACTACCAAACATGTTGTGTCCACAGCCATGGCCTGCAGCTCCTTCTAAAAGAGGAGATTTAACAGGTTCTGCTTGCTGAGAAAGACCTGGAAGAGCGTCAAATTCACCCAATACTCCAATAACAGGCTTCCCTTCACCATAGGTTGCAATAAAGGCTGTTGGCATACCCGCTACACCTCTTTCAATTGAAAAACCATTTTTTTCTGCATAATCAGATAGAATTTTTGAAGACTCATGTTCATTAAAAGCAGTTTCTGCTAGTTCCCATATTTGATTACTTATATTAATTAGATTTTCAGAATGCTTTTCTACTGAATTAACAATTTCTGATTTTATTTTATTTAGTTTGGATTGTGATATAACAACTTGAGTTGTTAAAAAAAACGATAGTACTATTAAAGTGATTTTTTTCATTGTAATTATATTATAATATTAAAGATAGCTAAAAGTTGTTAAATATTTAATTCAGTTTTTAGCTCTATTATTGAATATGTTTAATTATTTTTTTACTCAAAGGATTTGTAATAGAATACCAATAGTCGATTAAATTTCCGGAAGGGTCTAATAGGTATTTTTGAAAATTCCATCTAACAGTTGAGCTTTTTACTCCATTAAGGTTTTTATCTGTAAGCCATTTGTATATAGGATGCTGGTTACTGCCTTTCACTTCAATTTTTTCTGTTAATAAGAATGTTACTCCATAATTTTCAGTACAAAATGCTGAGATTTCATGAGCTTTTCCAGGTTCTTGATTTCCAAACTGATTACATGGCAGTCCGACTACAACAAGGTTGTCCATGTATTTTTCATGTAGCTCTTGAAGATCCTTATATTGATCAGTAAAACCACATTTTGAAGCTACATTAACAAATAACAGATATTTATCTTTGAATTCTGATAATTCTATAGGTTCTCCAGAAATATCATTTATTTTAATATCATATATGGAATTTAAATTGTTTACATTCATGCTTAATTGAATTATAGTTATAGGAATTAACAAAAATTTTAATAGATACATTATTGCAATATATTAAAAATTACTATGCACGCATAGTAATTTAAGATTAATTTTTTGGTTTTTGATATCCTTTTCTTTCATACATCTTGGGTAATGAGTATCCGTCACATCCACTGATTGTTGGAATTTCACCTTTGTATAGGCTTAAAAAACCATCTTTTTCAAGTAATTTTTTTTCAAGATGCAAACTAACAATCTTTCCCACAATTAACTTGCACTTATTTGCTTTAATTTTTATTTCTTCTTCAAACTTCATCTCAATTTTTATTGGTGAATTCTTAACAAAAGGAGGATATATCTCATCTATATATTCCTCATTTATAT
>CAZBCJ010000080.1:0-5523 GCA_964490545.1 uncultured Flavobacteriaceae bacterium
CATTAATTATTGTTATAGGAATGCCAAATTGTATTTATTTGATAAAGAAATATCAGCATGAAGTTAATACGCACGGCAACAAATCCCTTTCATTACAAAAAGTAATAACTAAGATTGGAAATGCAACATTGATGACCAATGTAACAACTGCATCAGGATTTGCAACATTTATTATTACAAATAGCCAATTACTAAAAGAATTTGGGACAGTGGCTTCATTAAGCATACTATCAATTTTTATAATCTGTATTTTAGTTATCCCCATAATTTATAGTTTTTTGCCTATCCCAGACTCTAAACATTTAGAGCACCTAAATAAAAAATGGGTTATTTCACTTTTTGACTGGATGGCTTCAACCGTAAAAACTAAAAAAATTGAAATTTATATTGCAGCAATAATGCTCCTAGCAGTTAGTATTATTGGTATCTATAAAATAGAAATTTCTGGAAGTCTAATAGATGATATGCCTAGAAATACAGAATTTTTTGAAGATGTAATGTTTTATGAAAAAGAATTCAATGGAATTTTACCACTTGAAATTTATATTGATACCAAAAGAAAAAAAGCAGTTACTAAACTATCTACAATAAAAAAAATGAAAGTATTGGAAGATATTATTTCCGAGATTCCAGAACTATCAAGGCCTATCTCAGTAGTAAGTCTAGTAAAATATTCTAAACAAGCTTATTATAATGGTAATCCTAAATATTATCAAGTTCCCACAACTCAAGAAAATAGCTTTATTCTCTCCTACGCAAAAAATTCAACTTCAGGGACAGATGGTATTGACCTAATTAAAAATTTTGTTGACAGCACTGGACAATATACCAGAATTACAACTTTTATGAAAGATATTAAAATTGAAAGAATGGAGAGGATAGAAGAAAAATTAGATTATGAGATTTCAAAAATTATGCCCAAAGAAAAATTTGAAGTGTATTTGACAGGGAAAGCATATTTATTTCAACAAGGAACATATTTTTTAGTTAAAAATCTTATTCTTTCGCTCTCATTAGCAATTCTTTTAATTTCAATATTTATGGCCTATATGTTTAGAAATTTTAGAATGATTATTGTATCTCTTATCCCTAATTTATTACCTCTTTTGATTACTGCTGGATTAATGGGATTTATTGGTATTCCTATAAAGCCATCTACAATTCTAATTTTTAGTATTGCTTTTGGAATTTCCGTTGATGATACAATTCACTTCCTCGCCAAATATAGACAGGAGCTTCAAGATAACAAATGGCAGATAAAAAAATCTGTCTACAATTCCATAAAAGAAACTGGCATAAGTATGTTCTATACATCAGTAGTCCTGTTCTTTGGTTTTTCAGTTTTTATAGTATCAAATTTTGGCGGGACTGTTGCCCTTGGTGCACTAGTTTCTGCTACACTCTTACTAGCAATGCTTTCAAATCTTTTACTGTTGCCATCATTGCTTTTATCACTTGAAAGGAGTATAGCAAATGAGAAAGTGTTAAAGGAGCCTAAAATTCAAATTCTTACAGATGAAGAGGAATTATTGAATTAATTTCTAGCAAAACCATATCTTTGAATTAAATTACAATTAATGAGTAATACTACTGTTCTCAAAATATTAAATGAATTAAAGAAAAACCAAACAATAGAAGTTTGTGGGTGGGTGAAAACATTTAGAGCTAATAGATTTATTGCACTTAATGATGGGTCCTGCCTTGAGAATATTCAATGTGTAATTGATTTTGAAAATACGGATGATAATATTCTTAAAAAAATCACAACTGGGAGTTCTGTTAAAATATCCGGCAAAATTGTTAAAAGTAAAGGGGCAAAACAGGCTATAGAAATTCAAGTGAATAAAATTGATATTCTAGGAGAATCAAATCCAGATCAATAACCAATTCAACCAAAGAAACACTCATTTGAATTTCTTAGAGAAAATGCTCATTTAAGGACAAGAACCTCTACATTTAATGCAATAATGAGATTAAGATCTTCATTGTCATTTGCAATTCATAAATTTTTTAATAAAGAAGGTTTTTACTATGTACATACTCCTATTATAACAGGCAGTGATGCTGAAGGAGCTGGAGAACAATTTAGAGTTACGACCTTAAATCCAAAAAATCCTGAATTAAATTCGGAAAAAAAAGTTGATTTTAAAAAAGATTTTTTTGGAAAAGAAACTAAACTAACTGTTTCTGGTCAACTAGAAGCAGAAGCATATGCAATGTCTCTAGGGAAAGTGTATACTTTTGGCCCTACATTTAGAGCTGAAAATTCTAATACATCAAGACATCTTTCTGAGTTCTGGATGATAGAACCTGAAGCTGCCTTTATGGATATAAATGGCAATATGGATTTAGCTGAAAATTTTCTAAAATATATATTAGAAGATATTGCTAATAATAATAGGAGTGAATTAACATTCTTAGAATCAAGACTTATAGATGAAGAGAAAAGAAGGCCTGAAAAAGATAGGAGTGAAATGAGCCTAATTGAAAAAATCAATTTTGTTATAAAGAATAAATTTAAACGTATTACTTACACTGAAGCGATTGATATTTTAAGAGATTCTACCCCAAACCGAAAAAAGAAATTCGAATATATAATTGAAGATTGGGGCTGTGATTTACAAAGTGAACACGAAAAGTTTTTGGTTGAAAAACACTTTAAGTGCCCTGTTATTATATACAATTACCCTTCTAGTATAAAATCATTTTATATGAGATTAAACGATGACAATAAAACAGTAAGAGCTATGGATATTCTTTTCCCGGGAATAGGAGAAATTGTTGGGGGATCGCAGAGAGAAGAAAGAGCTGATGTACTAAAGAAAAGAATGAGAGAGATTGGCGTTGATGAAGAAGAATTATGGTGGTACAATGATCTTAGAAAATTTGGCACTGCTATACATTCCGGTTTTGGACTGGGATTTGAAAGGTTAGTCATGTTTGCAACTGGGATGTCTAATATAAGAGATGTTATGCCATTCCCTAGAACTCCGCAGAATGCAGAATTTTAAATATCTCATGCATCATGAAACAATATTTAAAATTAAAATTAAATCAAAAATTATCTCCACAACAAATTCAATTAATGAAGTTAATCCAACTTCCCACAATTGATTTTGAACAAAAGATTAAACAAGAATTAGAAGAAAATCCTGCCCTAGAAATTAAAGATAATAGCAATGATGCCCTAGATGAAGAGTTTTCAAATTCAAATGAAGATGAATTAAATAATGAATCCATTGATGATGAAGATATAAATATTGAGGATTATATTAATTATGATGACACTCCAGCATATAAACTAAGCTACAATACAAATAACGATAGTGAAAACAATGAAATTCCTCTCGCCTCTGGCATATCATTTACAGAGTATTTATTAAACCAACTTAACACTTTAAGATTAAATGATGATGAAGCAAAAATTGCAGAATTTTTAGTTGGAAGCATAGACAATAGCGGTTATTTAAGACAAAATACTGATGAGATAATAGATGACTTGGCCTTTACTCAAAATATTCAGGTATCAACTGAAAAATTGAACAAAATTCTATCTATCGTTCAACAATTAGATCCTCCTGGTGTAGGGGCTCAATCACTTCAAGAATGTCTTATATTACAATTAAAAAGGAAGCCCTCAAATAAACAGATTAATCTTGCAAATAATATTATTAAAAAATCCTTTGATCAATTCTCTAAAAAACACTTCAATAAATTAATCGAAAAATATGATATTAATGAAAAAGAATTAAAAGCTGCAATCAATGAAATTGAAAAGTTAAATCCCAAGCCAGGAAATAGTTATTCAAATTATGAAAAACCTATTGAACAAATAATCCCTGACTTCAAAATAGAAATTTCCAATAACTCACTAGCACTCACTCTAAATAATAGGAATAATCCTGTTTTAAAGATATCTAATCATTATAATGAAATGCTAAAGGGATATAAGCTAGATAAGAACAAGACAAAATCACAAAAGGAGGCAATTCAGTTCATTAAACAAAAGTTAGATTCTGCCAAATGGTTTATCGATGCTGTAAAGCAGAGGCAAGAAACTCTCTATATTACAATGCATGCAATTATGAAATATCAAGAAGAATATTTGCTTAGCGGTGATGAAAAAAAAATAAAGCCTATGATTCTAAAAGATATTGCTGAAAAAATTGAAATGGATATCTCAACAATATCAAGAGTTGCAAATAGTAAATACGTTGATACGCCTTATGGAACTAAACTATTAAAAGAATTTTTTAGCGAATCTATGACTACTCAATCAGGAGAAGAGATTTCAACCATTGAAATAAAGAAAATTTTAGAAATAATTGTAGAAAATGAAAATAAGAGAGCTCCACAAACTGATGAAAAACTTGTTAAATTATTAAAAGAGAAAGGTTATAAAATAGCTAGGAGAACTGTTGCAAAATACAGAGAACAATTAAATATTCCTGTGGCAAGACTTAGAAAAGAAATCTAATTTTTATTTAAAGAGACATCACCAATTCTGGTAGTATAATTGATCTTAAGTGCATTAACTTTTCTTAATTCCTGCTTAATATCTCCAACTATACCCATATTAGTTTCTTTGTCAACCTTTAATGCTGTGGTTAAAAAAGGTCTTACTTCTTCTCTCTTTGATTCTCTCTCAGCATAAATAAAAGCAGGTATATCTGAAACCTCCGAAAATTTATCATTTAATTGAATTCTTGCTTCCGTCCCAAATTGAGATTGATATCCATAATTAGGTTTTCCTGCATATATGTACATCACAAGATCCTTCTTATCAAGCTTCTCAACTTGATTTGCAGCCGGCAATTCATTTTTTATCTTTAATTCATTATCTCGCATAACAGTTGCTACCATAAAAAAGAACAATAGCATAAATACAATATCTGGCAAGGATGCCGTATTTACTGCTGGAATTTCTCCTTTATTCTTTTTATTAAATTTTGACATAAATAAATTTTAACTATTGAACCTCAGATAATTTTTGTGGATAATCACTTCTAAGATTATTGATTTTTTCTTTTAATTTTTGTTTATTTCCAGGCCAATTAACATCTCTATAGTTTTTCAACATTTCTGAATATGATTCGCCATAAAGCTCTTCTGCTCTAATATTCCTTAAATGGGTATATGCAGCAACAAGTTCATTTTGTACAGAGATATATGCAGCATAAGAAGTTTCTCGTTCATTCTTTAGGGAAACTATAGCCTTGTCTGGATTGTCAGAAGAACTAGGGTCTCCTTTCCCCTTACAGTAATCACACGCATCTTCTCCTTTACCACCTCCATTGTCCAAGAATTCTATTGCAGCAGCTCTAATATCTTCCAATTCCATTAATTCATCTTCAACAAGAATTTGGTCCTTGCCATTTAATAGCACTGTAAAAATATTTTTCTGTTTAATTATTACATCCTCTTCTTGTTCTTCAATAGGTGGAAGTTTTCTGCTAATACCTGAATCTGTTTCAATAGTAGTTGTAACTAGAAAAAATATTAATAGCAAAAAAGCTATATCAG
>CAZBCJ010000081.1:0-5496 GCA_964490545.1 uncultured Flavobacteriaceae bacterium
TTATTTATTGCAAAAACAATTGGAACAGAAGCTGCCTGAGCATGTGATATAGCTTCTTTAGTTTGAGGCATTATATCATCGTCTGATGCAACTACTATTATAGCTAAATCTGTTACTTGTGCTCCCCTGGCCCTCATAGCAGTAAATGCCTCATGTCCTGGAGTATCTAAAAAAGTGATTTTTTGATTCTCATTTAACTCTACACTATAAGCTCCAATATGTTGAGTAATCCCTCCTGACTCTCCAGCTATTACATTTTCTTTTCTTATATAATCTAATAATGAAGTCTTCCCATGGTCAACATGCCCCATCACAGTAATAATAGGAGCTCTAGGTTTTAAATCCTTTGGATCATCTAATACTTGCTCAGGGACTTCCTCTGCTTCAGCAGTTACAAATTCTACCTTATAGCCAAATTCATCAGCTACTATTGAAAGCGTTTCCGCATCTAATCTTTGGTTTAGAGTAACCATAATTCCTAATGTCATACAAGCTGAAATAATATCAGTTGATGGAACATTCATCATAGTTGCAATTTCATTTGCGGTTACAAATTCTGTAACCTTTATTACTTTACTTTCTTCCTCTAAAACAGCAAGTTCTTCTTCAGATTTTTGTTTGTGCTGTTCTCTTTTCTCTCTTCTATATTTTGCCGCTTTTCCTTTTACAGATTTTCCTTGAAGTTTTTCTAATGTTTCCTTAATTTGTTTTTGAACTTCCTCTTCATTTGGCTCTTCCTTAACTCCCTTTTTAGTTTTAACTCTTCCTCTCCCAGAAGATTTTAATTTTTGTTTCTGATCAGCACCTTTAGGGCTAGAAACAATTCTTTTTCTTCTTTTCTTAGATTTTGGCTTTTCTTCTTGCTTATCTGTAGGGGGCTCCTCTTTAAATTTAGATAAATCAATAGTTTCCCCAGTAGATTTTAATCCAGATAACTTTTTATAATTATCTGCTACAGTTTTCTCTTGTTTTTCTTCTTTTGTCTTGGGTTCTTTTTTTGATTTTATTTCTTCTTTTGATTTAGACTTCTTATCATCAATTGACTTTTCTTTTTTTGGCTTTGTATCTAAATCTATTTTTCCAAGTTTTTTGAATTTTGTTACTTTAGAAGCAGCAGTAATTACCTCCTGTTCCTTTTTCTTTTTATTTATTACATCTAACTCTTCTTCCTTTTTTAATCTCAATTCTTCTTTCTCCTTAATTTGTGCCTCTGCAACTTCCTTAGAAGCAACCTTGTTTTCAGCATCAGTTTGGAATTCACCACACAACAATTCATAGATTTCTTCACTAATCTTACTTGTGGGTCTTTTTTCTATTTGATGGCCCTTTGATTCTAAAAAGTCTATTGCACGATCAATAGAAATGTTTAATTCTCTTAATACTTTATTTAATCTAACTGCAGGCATAAATATGCTTTATATAAAATTATTAATCTTCAAATTCTTCCTTAAGGATTTTTATAACATCATTAATTGTTTCTTCTTCTAAATCTGTTCTCTTAACCAAATCTGCAGCGTCTTGTTCTAAAACACTTTTTGCAGTATCAAGTCCTGCTTTAGCTAATTCTTCTATAATCCATGATTCTATTTCATCAGAAAATTCAGTCAATTCTACGTCTTCCTCAACTCCATCTCTAAATACATCAATTTCATATCCAGTAATTTTTCCAGCTAACCTAATATTATGACCACCTCTTCCAATTGCTTTACTTACTTCTTCTGGATTAAGCTTGACTTCAACCCTTTAAGCTTCTTCATCTATATTCATAGAAGTAATCTTTGCTGGATTTAATGATCTAGAAATTAACAACTGTAAATTGTTAGTGTAATTAATAACATCTATATTTTCATTTCCTAATTCCCTTACTATTCCATGTATCCTTGACCCCTTCATCCCAACACAGGCTCCTACTGGATCAATACGATCATCATATGAATCCACAGCTACTTTAGCTTTTTCTCCAGGTATTCTTACAACTTTTTTTATCGTTATCAAACCATCAAAGATCTCTGGAATTTCTTGTTCAAATAATTTTTCTAAAAATGATGGAGATGTTCTTGACATTATTATTGAAGGTTTAGAACCAATAAGCTCTACACTCTCAATTATTCCTCTAATATTATCGCCTTTCCTAAAAAAATCTGAAGGAATTTGTTTATCCTTAGGCATAATTATCTCATTAGCATCATCATCTAATAATATGATTGCTTTGTGTCTAATGTGATGAACCTCTGCAGTATAAATTTCTCCTTCTAATTCTTTAAATCTCTTATACACATTAGTACTATCATGCTCATAAATTTTAGCTGTTAGATTTTGCCTTAAAGCTAAGATTGCTCTTCTTCCTAAATCAACTAATTTAACCTCTTCTGAAACATCTTCTCCTACTTCAAAGTCTGGTTCAATTTTCCTTGCTTCAGTTAATGATATTTCACAATTTTTATCCTCTAATTTATCATCTTCTACAACAATTCTATTTCTCCAGATCTCAAGATCTCCTTTGTCAGGATTAATAATAATATCAAAATTATCATCATCCCCATATTTTCTTTTTAAAGTAGATCTAAAAACATCCTCTAATATTGCCATTAAAGTGGATCTATCAATTAATTTATCATCTTTAAATTCCGAAAAAGATTCGATCAATGTTATATTCTCCATAATTTATTTAATTAATGTTTTATTTTAACCTTTGCCTCAACAATGTCCTTATATAATACATCTATTTTTTTTTCAACAGTTATTTTTCCTTTTCCAACAGGTTTCCTTTCCCTTTGCTTCCAAAATAGACTAATTTGATTTGAATCAGCATTAATTAATTTGGCCTCATAGTCAATATCATTTGTAGTTCTTACAAATAATGTTCTTCCAATATTTTTCATATACTGTCTAATACTAGAAAGAGGTGTTAGTGCTCCTGAAGAACTTACCTCCAGAGAAAAATCATGCTTATCTCTGTCAATGCTATGTTCAATAGATCTACTAACATACATACAATCATCAACTGATACTCCCTTATCTCCATCGATTATAATTTTGACGGAATTATCAAGAGCTATATCTAAATCTATTAAAAAGAGATCCTCTCTGTTTTTTAAACAGTTTGCTAATTCTATTTCTATAATATTTCTTAACATTTTTCTATAAAAAGAGGGGACTTTTAGTCCCCTCTCAATTTTTTTCATTAATCAGTGGCAGCAAATATACAATATTATTTTGAAATCTATCAAATATAATAAGTTGTTGCTTACAGATTAGTTGGCCTACTAGGGCTCGAACCTAGACTCTTCTGGACCAAAACCAGACGTGTTACCAGTTACACCATAGGCCAATAATGAGGAAGCAAATTTATAACAATCTTTTATTTGAACAATATTATTTAAAGAATTAAGTTAATTTTTTAAATAGTATTAGGCGAATTTATTCATAAATTTGGCTCAAATCCTAAAAATATGGATGAAAAAAGTTTTAAAAAATGGACCCTAATCCTTGGATGGTTATGTTTTTTAATTGCATTCATAGTGTATTATTTAACTACTGAGCCAACTGTTAGCTTTTGGGATACAGGGGAATATATCACAACTTCAGCAAAACTTCAAGTTGGACATCCTCCAGGAGCTCCCCTTTTTCAGATGCTAGGAGCTATTTTTTCGATTTTTGCTTTAAGTAATGAACAAGTAGGCTTTACAATAAACTTGATGAGTGGATTTGCAAGTGCATTGACCATAGCATTTATGTTTTGGTCTATCACTATGTTATTATCAAAAATATCAAGCAAAATATCTGAGTCTAAAGATAAATCAATGGCTATTCTTGGTGGAGCTTTAACAGGTAGTTTGGCCTTCACTTTTACAGACACCTTTTGGTTTAATGCCGTTGAAACAGAGACCTATGCAATGGGAACCCTAATTATGGCTATTTTATTTTACCTAGCCCTAAGGTGGGAGCAAGAAATGAATAAACCAAGAGGTGATAAATGGCTAGTGCTAATTAGTTTTATCATTGGATTATCTTTTGGAATACATTTTATGGGGCTATTAACTATTCCTGCCATTACACTAATTTATTTTTTTAAAAATTATAAAACTATAAATATTAAAAATTTCTTATTTGCTAATGTAATAGGAGTTGCAATTCTTATGGGGATATTTAAATTAATGCTTCCTCCAACTCTTAAGTTCTTTAGTTTTATGGAATTATTTTTTGTTAATGATATTGGGCTGCCATTTAATTCTGGAACAATAGCTTCATTTCTTGTAATTGCCTGTGCTTTTTATTTTGCTATTTCTTATACATCAAAAAGAAATCTTGTTACAGGAAATACCATTGTATTATGTGTTCTTTTTATTTTCTTAGGATTTTCATCCTGGATAATGCTACCTATTAGAGCTAATTCAAAAGTTGTTGTAAATGAAAATAATCCTTCAACTGTAAGAGAACTTCTTGCTTATTATAACCTAGAACAATATCCTAAGACCTATCTATTTTATGGTCCTCTATTTACTGATCAATATTCAGGTCTTGATGAAGAAACCCCATATACTGACGATAAACCTAAATACGAAAAGGATGAAAAAAATGGCAAATATATTATAGTTAATGATTATAAAAATGCTACACAAAATTATAACTCAAAGCATGCATCTTTTCTGCCAAGAATGTGGAGTCCTGAACACGCAGAAAATTATTTGTCATATTCAGGTTTTTTAAATTTTAAAGTAAAACCAAAATATATCTCTGAAAACTCCATAACTGAAATAATCAATGATTTTAAAGTAAAGATTCAGGCTAACCAAGTAGATTATGAAACCTTTCATAAATTTCTAAAACAATATGGCCAGTTTTTAGATATTGAAAAGCCTTCAATCTTAAGTAATATATATTATTCGTTTGATTTCCAAATAGGATATATGTACTGGAGATATTTTATGTGGAATTTTGCTGGCAGACAAGATGATATACAAGGAAAATTTAATATGCATGGGAACTGGATTAGTGGAATTAATTTTATTGATGAAATGCATTTGGGAATCAGTCAACAAAATTTGCCAAGTGATGTATTAAACAATAAGGCTCGTAACAACTATTACTTTCTCCCTCTTTTACTAGGCCTAATTGGATTAATTTTCTTGTATTATAGAAATAAAGAACTGTTTTGGATTATGCTAGTTTTCTTTCTCTTTTCTGGAATTGCAGTACAGGTATATACTAATGTTAGAGTTTTTGAGCCAAGAGAAAGAGATTATATTGTTGTTGGGTCATTTTATGTTTTTGCTATGTGGTTAGGTTTTGGCTGCTATGCAATATGGGAATATGTATAATCTAAAATCAAATTTAAATTATTATCGATACCTGTAGTATTATTTTGTCTGGTATTAGTCCCTGGTGTATTGGTTTCAAATAACTGGGATGATCATGATAGATCTGGCAGATATACTGCACATGCAATGGCTGTAAATTACTTGGAATCCTGTGCTCCAAATGCTATACTATTTA
>CAZBCJ010000082.1:0-5435 GCA_964490545.1 uncultured Flavobacteriaceae bacterium
CCTATAGGCATATTTGATTCTGGTGTAGGAGGTCTGTCTATACTACAAGAAATAAATAAAATGCTGCCAAATGAAAATACAATTTATTTAGCAGACAATAAGAACTGTCCTTATGGTAATCAAGATATTTCAGAAATAATAAAAGTAAGTTTAAAAAATACTTCTTCATTAATTAAAATGAACTGTAAAATGGTAGTTCTAGCATGCAATACAGCAACTACAAATGCAGTAAATGAGATAAGAAAGTCTTTTTCAATTCCAATTATTGGAATTGAACCTGCTATTAAACCTGCTATAATGAGTACAAAAACCAATAAAATAGGAGTATTAGCTACTGAAAGAACTCTTACAAGTAATCTATTTAATGAGACCTCATATAAATTCTCAAATAATGTAGAAATTTATGCAACAATTGGGAATGGATTAGAAGATTTAGTTGAAAATGGAGATTTAAATAAAAAGTCAACAAAAGATCTTTTAAAATTATATTTAGATCCAATGATAAATTCAAATATAGACCAGCTAGTTTTAGGGTGTACGCATTATTATTTTCTTATTCCTATGATTAAACAAATAATTCCTAAAAGAATAAATATTCAGAATCCTAATCCAGCTATTGTAAAGCAAATCAAAAAAATATTAACTAAAAATAATCTTCAAAATACATCAGATAATAATTATAAAAACTTAGTATATGCGAATGGTAATATCGATGTAATTAAAAATATAGTTAGTCTAAATACAGAAGTAAATCTATTAGATTTTTGATTATTTTATCCAAGGACAATTACAATCATATCTTTCTTTTCTACAGCCAAAATTAAATCCTAATGTAAGTTGATGATATCCACCATTATCGAAGACTACGGAATTTGACTGATATGAGTAATTATAGGCAAATACAAAACCATCATATTCAAGGCCTAATAAAGGAGTTATGTATTCTAATTTTTGCGTTTGAACTTGATCATTAGAATTTAAATATTCTGCTCCATCAAAACTTCTTCTATATGATAATCCAGCCCAAATTCTTCCAAAATCTGTTTCTTTATACACCTTAAAATTTGTATCTAAGAATGTCTCTTGTGTTGCATCCTTATAAGCAAACATAAATGATGGCTCAAAATTCCATTCATCTGAAGCGTCACTAAATAAATATCCAGTAGAAAATAAATATGTTCTTAAATTATTATAACTCAGCCCTTGTTCATTAAAATTTATACCATCATTATTAAGTAAATTTTTAATAGAAGCGTGCGCATAAAATTCTAAATATTGGTATGAGAATCCAAAATCAATATTAAAATCTGTTGCACTTTGTTCTACTCCAGCAATAATTGGATCAAATCCTCCAGCTAAAAAGGAAGTTTCGTCAAGCTTGTATTGAATCATTCCAGCACTAATTCCAAATGATAGCATGTCTAAATCTAATTCACTTCTAGAAAATAAAATATGATGTGCATATGTTAGATAAGCTCCCGTTTGCGAATGATATCCATTCATATCATTAAAAACAATTGCTCCAATAGCTGATCTAGAATCTCCAATTCTCGTATTTACACTAATAGTCTGCAATTGAGGAGCCTTTTCATGATCAAACCATTGTTGTCTGCCTGTAAATCTTACCTTTCCACAATTGGAAACTCCTGCCATAGAAGGATATAGTAAGTAATAGTTATCAGTCAAATAATCAGAATATATAGGCAAACCTTCTTGTGCATTAGTTGATAGAAATGTTGCACAAAATAAAGAGATGCATAATATTTTCTTTTTAAAATCCATAAGACAAATTATTGACAAAAATCATACCTAATATTAAAAAAATAGTTATATGGTAATTTTAGTCGATCAAATATATAAATTTTATAAGACATTATACCTAGTAATTGATTTTATGTATACGCTATATTTTATTACTTTTATCAAAAATTTAGTATGAGCAAGTACAAAGTTTCTATCTGTGAAACAAAAAATAAATTTATAGTAAAATTTGAAATAAATGAATTTATTACAAATCATCAAAACTATGAATACAATAATATTGACGAAGCCACTAACGCTCCTCTGGTTAAGGAGTTGTTTTATTACCCATTTGTTAAAAAAGTATATGTTGCCTCCAATTTTATTGCAATAGAGAGATTTAATGTTGTTCAGTGGGAAGATGTACAAGATGAGGTTGCTAAAAAAATTGGAAATTATCTCAATCAAGGAAATGCTATTATTTCAGAAAATAGAACTGATAGGAAAATCCCTATAAGCATCTATTCAGAAAGCACTCCAAACCCTGCAGTACTAAAATTCGTAGCAAACAAAAAACTTGTTGATTCTCAAATAGAATTTAATTCTATTGATGCATGCGAAAACTCACCCCTGGCATTAAGACTTTTTAATTTTCCCTTTGTTAAAAGTGTTTTTGTTGATAAAAATTTTATTTCAATAACAAAATATGATACCTCCTCTTGGGATGATATTACATTAACAATAAGAAATTTTATTAAAGAATATCTAGAAAGAGATAACAAAATTTTGGCTGATGATTATCAAAAGGAGCAGTTAATTGATCAGGATAGCTTAGATGAAACATCAAAAGAAATAGTCTCTATACTAGATGAATATATTAAGCCGGCTGTTGCAGCTGATGGAGGTAATATATTGTTTAAATCATATAATAAAGAAAATAAATCTGTAAGTGTAATTCTTCAAGGAGCCTGTAGTGGATGCCCTTCATCAACTATTACATTAAAAAATGGAATTGAAAATATGCTTAAAAAATTGCTAAAAGGAAAAGTAGAAGTTGTTGAGGCAATTAATGAATAATAATTTCATTTTGTACTTTTGATTATATGAAAAAAGTTATTTCCTTTTTTTTATTGTTAATGATTATGATTAACTCCTGTAGTGAAAAAACTTCTAAAATGAGCAACAATCTAATTAACGAAACTAGTCCATACCTACTTCAGCATGCTTATAATCCTGTTGAGTGGAATCCTTGGAATAAACAATATTTAGAAAAAGCTAAAAAAGAAAACAAGCTAGTAGTAATAAGTATTGGCTATTCTTCTTGCCATTGGTGTCATGTAATGGAAAAAGAAAGTTTTGAAGATTCTCTTGTTGCTAGGATAATGAATGAAAAATATATTTCAATTAAAGTTGATAGAGAAGAGCGCCCTGATGTAGATCAAGTATATATGAATGCGGTTCAATTAATGACAGGAAGTGGAGGATGGCCATTAAATGTTGTCACACTACCAGATGGCAGACCTATATGGGGAGGGACATATTTCCCAAAAGATCAGTGGATTAATGCTTTAACACAAATTTCTGATCTATATAATAAAGAGCCTGAGAAATTTATTAACTACGCAGACACATTAGAAAAAGGCATAAAATCATTAGATATAATTACAACAAATGATAATCAAGAATTAGCATCCATAGACCTAAATAAACATATTGGTAGTCTTGTCAATAAAATTGATAAAAAGAATGGTGGATTCTCTGGAGCACCAAAATTTATGATGCCAAATAATATTCATTTCTTGCTAAGAAGTGCATATCAAAATAATGATAAAGAAACATTAAAACTAGTTAATCTTACCCTAGAAAAAATGGCATATGGTGGAGTCTATGATCAAATTGGAGGCGGGTTTTCAAGATACTCAACAGATGAAAAATGGCATATTCCACATTTTGAAAAAATGCTTTATGATAATGCTCAACTCATTAGCCTATACTCAGATGCATATTTGATTACAAATAATGAATTATATAAAAATGTAGCATATGAAACTATAAGTTTTGTATTGAAAGAATTGACAAATTCTAATGGGGGGTTCTATTCATCCATTGATGCTGACAGCAAATCATTAGATGGTAAAGAAAATGAAGGAGCTTATTATGTTTGGAAAGAAGATGAACTAGAAAAATTACTTAAAGATGAATTTGTAGTTTTTTCTGACTACTATAATATTAATAAATATGGATATTGGGAAGATGATAATTATGTCTTGATTAAAAATAAATCTGATTCAGCATTTGCAAAAACACATAATTTATCAAAAGAACAAGTAAGTAAAAAAATAGATGCTTGGAAAAAAATACTGATCAAAGCAAGAGATAAAAGATCTATGCCAAATATTGATGACAAAATATTAACCTCATGGAATGGATTAATGATTAATGCATTTGTTGATGCCTATCGCGTTTTTAAAGACAAAGATTTTCTTGATGTGGCAAGTTCTAGTGCTGAATTTATTGTAAAAAATATGAAAAAGACTGATGGAGGCTTATACCATAGTCATAAGGATGGGAAAAGTAAAATTAATGGGTATTTAGAAGATTATGCTTCCTCGATTCAGGCCTTTCTAAACTTATATGAAAATACCTTAGATGAAAAATGGCTAAATATATCAAATGATCTAATTAAATATACATATGAAAACTTTTTCAATGCTGAAACTAATATGTTTTATTTTACTTCAAAATTAGATGATAAGCTAATCTCAAGAACTGTTGAATTTAGAGACAATGTTATTCCTTCTAGTAATTCAATTATGGCAAATAACTTATTTAAATTATCTCATTATTTTGATAATAAAAAATATTTAAATTCTTCACAGCAAATGGTAAATAACATTAAGGATCAAATAGAATTATATCCTGGCGGATTTTCAAATTGGATGAATTTAATTTTAAATATCAACAAGAATTTTTATGAAATTGCAGTTGTTGGTAGTAAAGCTATTGAAAAGATTAAAGAATTAAATGAAAATTACCTTCCAAATAAAATTATTATAGGATCTCTAGAAAGCAATCAACTTCCTTTACTTAAAAATAGATTTGTTGAGGGAGAAACCTATATATATGTTTGTGTTAATAAAGCTTGCAAAATGCCTGTAAAAACAGTAAAAGAGGCTTTAAAACTTATTGAGTAGCATTCCACTTAGAGCCTACAAAATCTTTTAAATAAAACGGCTCAAAATTATTTAAATCTTCATGTAGATTCTTATTAAATTTTTTAAATGATAATACTCCCATTTTTCTTGATGAAGGAAGCACATCATCAATGAACCTCGCGTTTTTGTGCGTAATTATTTCCTTAATTTTTTTGTTTGCATTTCCAATAAAATATACCTCATCTATACTAAGGTAGTTATTAAAAGAATCCTCTGTTAATATTTCTGCCTTAGTATCTCTTATTCTATCATTCTTTTTATTAAAAACTGCAGAATATACTTCCATTCTCCTAGCATCCAAACAAGGTATTACAATCCCTTTATTGAATACATTTTGAGATAATATTTCTAATGTTTCAATTGAGATTAGTGGAATATCTAAAGCATAACATAATCCCTTAGCTGAGGCTACACCTATTCTTAAACCCGTATATGATCCAGGACCTTTACTAACTGATATTGCTGATAAATCTTTGGGAC
>CAZBCJ010000083.1:0-439 GCA_964490545.1 uncultured Flavobacteriaceae bacterium
TACAGAGCTTTCTGTGAGGGCCATCTCCACCCAAATCGATTCAAAAAAGTTTTTTTCTGGATTTCGATTTTTTCGGTGGAGAGTGTTTGTTTGGGGTTCGAACCAACATTACAAATAGGTCAGGTTAGACCCAAAAGACATCCCAAATCGCTGGTATGTGCATCGGAACGATATAGCCGAAGACATCGTGACTTTTTGGGTTTTTTTTGGATGTTTTTAGTTTTTTGGAATATTCTATGCTCTAATTCTAAACAACTTCTTTCTTTAGTATTAAAAAACAACAATTATTATGTATATAACTCAGGTAAAAGAAAATGCAAAAGATTGGTGGAAATATTTAATTGGATTAGTTATTGTTTTTGGGTTTTTAATTCTTTTTTCAATACCACATGGTGTTGCAATCGGAATTAAAACTGCTACAGGCGCATTGGATCCAACT
>CAZBCJ010000083.1:562-5183 GCA_964490545.1 uncultured Flavobacteriaceae bacterium
AATCTAAATTTGATTTTTTTATTACTGCCCTTTGCTGGGATGTTAATTGGAACTTTTATTGCAGTTAAATTTATCCATGGTCAGCCATTACTTAAGCTGACTACAACCAGGGCTAAAGTTGATTGGAATAGAGCAATATTTGCTTTTACACTTTGGGGGATCTTTACTTCACTAATGTTATATATTGATTATAGTCTTATTTCTCCTGAAAATTATGAATGGAATTTTAAGTTACAGCCATTTCTAATATTATGCCTTATTGCAGTTATATTACTACCACTTCAAACTAGTGCTGAAGAATACATGTTTAGAGGATATTTAATGCAGGGAATAGGTGTTGTGTTTAAATATAAATGGATAGCACTATTACTTACATCAGTTGGTTTTGGTTTGCTCCATTACTCTAATCCAGAGGTTGAAAGATTCGGAGATATAGTAATGATTTACTATATAGGTACAGGACTATTCCTTGGAATAATAACTCTAATGGATGAGGGATTAGAACTAGCATTAGGATTTCATGCAGCTAACAACCTATTTACAGCACTTCTTGTAAGTGCTGATTGGACAGCTCTTCAAACACATTCTGTTTTAAAAGATATATCAAATCCTTCAGCAATGCCTTTGGATGAAGTAATAATTCCAGTATTTGTTATTTTTCCTATTTTGATATTAGTTTTTGCTAGAAAATACGGATGGAAAAACTGGAATGAAAGGCTCTTTGGCAGGGTATAATTTTACTTCTTTATAAATTTGATAGAAGTATTGTAAAAATCTGCAGCAGAATTAATTACATCTCTAAATTCATTATACCTATTTTTCTGATATCTTAGAGTTTTATAAAACTCCTGTATTGAAATTACTAGCTCGTTTTCATTGATTTCATAATTAGATTCAAATTTGCAGATTCTATTTCCCATTAAGGAAATATAACTTTTGTTAAATACTAACCCCTCTAATCCTTCTATACTATAACCTTTAGGAATTTTAACAACAATTCTATAATCATATTGATTAGGGTAGGTAACTTCTATAGGATGAAATCTATCAATATCTTCGTATAATTGACTTTGCATCCCAATTACATTTCCAATTTTTACCTGGTATCCATTTTTTATTTTTGTTGTTAGAGATTCTGTTGATATTTTAGAATTTACAATAAATGGGGTATTGTAATTCTTTTGAAATAATTCTGCATTAATTATCTCATAGTTAATTACTTTTTTGTTTTCAATTCCACTTGCAGTTAAGTAATCTTTAAGTCCAGCTAATCCTTCTTCATCTGAAAAATTTAGTAAACTTCTATTGTTTGTCGCCCAATGACCTGAATACTCTTGATATTCATCTATTACAATCTTTTTTAATTTTCTTTCAAACTCTACTTTTATGTTCCGTTTAATTCTACTATATGATTGATCAGATTGTATGATTTCACTAAAATAGAAATTTAATAACCTGTCAATGTAAATACCATAATTTCCCAATAAATCAAAAGGGGCTTCACCTATTCTATATTCTAGTCTATTTGGAGCTATATATTTCTTTTCCTCAGGAAAATATATTAAAAACTCCCTAAGCATATTTGGATCAAAAAACTCAGGATCAAACCTGTTATAATATCTATTTGAAGTAATTACAATTTCGTAATTTATTCCGGCAGCTGTTAGAAGTTGGGTATAAACTTGAATAATACTAAAATCATTTGAAGTCTTATTTTCTAGTATATAGTTTATATTGTTAAGGCTGACGTTATCATTTTCTGATATTGTAAAATTATTTTTAATGTAATCATCAATATTATTGGCAATGTTATACTCGTTTATTTCATTTTTTTGAATTACTTCTGAAGATATTTCAAAAATTTTAGGATGAATATTTTTTGGAAACATAATAGGACTGATGTTTGAAACAATATTTTCCCAGTAATCTTCTTGATTCATATTATCATCAGGCAATGGACATTGGAATGACAGTCTTTGTCTATTTGCAATTGCAGTAGCATATTCTTCATCAATAATAGCAGGTATATCAACAACCTTTATAATCTTAGCAGGGTATGTATTAATTATGGTGTCTTTAACTTTTGAATTAACACTATAGGTTTTAATTATTCCTTGAGTGGGACCAGGGATTAGCAAAAATTCTGATTTTTTAATTGAATAACTTTTTTGAAGAATCTTATTGCCGTGAATATTATATTGTTTTTCTAAAGTGTAAAGCACTTCAATTGTAGAGTTATCATTAAGTCCAGCAAGATGAAAATTTTTAAAATTTACTGAACTTTCAAAATCACCTAATTCATTTATTGTATTGTTGTCGAATTCACTTAGCTGCCCATTTTCATCTATTATTCTGACTTTTATATCTTTTAGGTTAGTCACCTCATTCATTGGTATAATAATATTGCTATGTTTAGAAACCCCTTTATCATTTAATACTTTTATTTGGTAATGATGTGTTTCATATTTAATGATTGTATTACTAAATTTTCCTGAAATAAATTCTACAATAGTTTTTTCAAAAACTCCTATCGAGGATTCATTCATAAGAGTTGCTTCAAGATCAACTATATTAGCCTCTTCTTCCCAACTGTAATCCTTATAGAACTGACTATAAGAGCTTAGAGTATATGTAAATAATATGATTATAAAAACAATATTTTTCACACTTATTGGTTTAAATTTGTAAATGAGTGTAAATATAATTTAATCTTATTATTATGAAAAAAGTATTATACGTTGTTTTTCTTTTCACCTTAAGCTTAAATTCCCAAAATATATTAGATGAGAAGGAACGAGCCAGAGTTGTTAATGAAATTTTAAAAGACAGATTTGAGAATGTACTTCCAAAATTAATGGATAGAACAGGAATTGATATGTGGATTTTAATTTCCAGAGAATACAATGAAGATCCGGTTTTAAAAACCATGCTTCCAGCAGAGTGGCTAAATGCAAGAAGAAGAACTATTATTTTGTTTTATAGAGATAAAACTAAGAATACATTAGATAAGTTGGCGGTAGCAAGATATAATTTTGGAGAAAATATAATTTCAGCATGGGATAAGGAAGTTGAGCCAAATCAATGGAAGAGATTAAATCAATTAATTGAAGAGAGAAATCCAAAAACTATAGGAATAAATTATTCAAAATATTTTAATATAGCTGATGGAATAGATAAAACAGATTATGAGGAGTTTATTGCTAATATTTCTAAGGAAAATAGGGATAAAATTATTTCTGCACAAAAGCTAGCAACTGCCTGGATTGAAACCAGAACAACAAGAGAAATGGAGATTTTTAGCGATATTGTTGAGATTACTCATAATATTATTAGTGAAGCATTTTCCTCTAAAGTAATTAATGTTTCTACTACTACTACAACTGATGTTGAATGGTGGATGAGACAAAAAGTTACCGATTTAGGGTTAGAGACTTGGTTTCATCCCTCAGTTGATATACAAAGATTTACTGAGGAAAACCAAGATCATTTAAGTTCATTTTCTAATAGACCTGATAAGAAAATAATTCAAAAAGGAGATTTATTGCATTGTGACTTTGGGATTACATATTTAAGATTAAATTCTGATTGCCAACAGATGGCATATGTTATGAAAGATGATGAAAAAGAGGTTCCTGCATTTCTGAAAAGAGCTTTTAAAAAAGGCAATAAATTACAAGATATTTTAACTTCAAATTTCATAGAAGGTGATAGTGGTAATACAATATTACTAAACTCATTGAATCAAGCTGTAAAGAGTAATCTAAGACCTTCCATATACACTCATCCGCTTGGTTCTTATGGTCATTCATCTGGCCCTACAATTGGAATGTGGGATTCACAGTCTGGTGTTAAGGGAAACGGAGATTATCCTCTATACAAAAATACAGTTTACGCTATTGAACTTAATATTACTACTTATAGTAAGGAATGGTCTAGAGATATTAGAATTATGCTTGAAGAAGCAGGATATTTTGGTGAGGAAGGTTTTAGGTATGTTAATCAAAGACAAACAGAGATTAAACCTATATTTTCAAATTAAATATGATTGGGAAAAAACAAAATATTAAAGAATATTACATAAATTGCGTCAAATTTTAATAGAATGAAGTCTTTATTTAAATTTTTATCCTTTATTGCCATTCTATTTTTGTCTGTACAATCATTTTCTCAACAACTATATAATGTTCAAAGAGGACAGAGAGGATATATTCCACCTCCAAAATATGAAGCCTCAGCCTATATTACAACTCTAGATGTTTATGAAGAATTAAATGTAGTTCTACCTATGTGTGTAGCTGCCTTTTCTTTAGATGAATTTGAAAAACAAATTTTAAAGGGAATGTTGGTGAAAAAATTTGATTCATATAATGCTGTAATTTCAAACACAGATCTATCTAAAGAAGCCAGACAAGATCAATTAAAACAGTTAGAGATCGATTTTGTAAAATCATTAACCATTATTTTAACTCCAGATGAAATTACTGAATATGTAGATATGGATTTTAATAAAAAGAAAAAAG
This sequence comes from uncultured Flavobacteriaceae bacterium, assembly GCA_964490545.1. GTDB lineage: Bacteria > Bacteroidota > Bacteroidia > Flavobacteriales > Flavobacteriaceae. Next base: position 5,083 of record CAZBCJ010000083.1, read on the forward strand.
GGAAAAAAAGAAAAAAGAAAAGAAAAAAGGGCGATAAATAATTAAGATATGATGAATAAAAACACAGTTTTGGCATGGGCAACATTTATAATGATATTGGT
>CAZBCJ010000084.1:0-5105 GCA_964490545.1 uncultured Flavobacteriaceae bacterium
TGGGCCTGATGAATATTCGTAATTTTTGCTATCCCCTGCTCTATTTCTTTATATGCTATAATTTCCGGTGGACTTGAAGGAATTTCCTCAATAATACTCTCAGGGATATTAAATCTTTCACTAATATGACCGTCCTTATAGGCGCTATTCATAATTACCTTCATTTTTTTTACATATGAGTTTATAGAGCTTTGTTTAAGATCATTTTTTATTGCATTGATTTTAAAGGTTAAAATTGATTGCTCATCTAATAATTCTTCAAATTGGATATTGCTATAGATATTTAGATGTTTTTTAAAAACTTTTACCACGTTTATATAATCGTTACGGGTAATTTTATTTTTAGTATCTCCAAATTCGTTTATTACGTATTCATCAAGTGAATACAGCTCTATACCTGATTTTAAAAAGTTTTCTAGCTCATCTTTGCTCCATTTCTCTTCTGTATAATTAATAAGAGCAAGATCTCTCTTTTGTTCAAGTTTTTTTAGGGCTATGTTGAGGCTTACATGTTTTGGATCAATTTGGCTGATTTGATTAGCCTCTGGATTATAGTGCTCAGAGGAGACATATACATTGGTGTTTACCTTTTTTCGATAATTAGCACTAAAACAATCAAATAAAATCGCAGATTTTCCTTGCTTTGTTATATAACTAGATTTTTTTATGTAAATGTTCATATTTATACGATAACTAGTACAGTATAATTTGCAATTATTGATATAATTAACTATATTAATATCTAGTGTTTACAAATATACATAATATTTTTCTATAACGATCTTGAATATTATTCAAGCATTTTATATATCATATTTCATCTGATTTTATGTAAAAATGTTATTTTACACACTTACTTTTCTTTAAATGAGGTGTTTTTGTTTAGAATTTCTACAATTAACCTTTCCAGACCCTTTTTATAGTTCTCTAATTTTTCAGTGGTTACCAGGCTAGATTTGTCTTGAAATTTAGTTTTTAATAGTCCATTACTTAGATTTCTAAAAGATATAATCCCGTTTTCTACTGGCAGATTATATTTTTTCTCTTTTTCAATTGCTAATGTGTAGAATAATAACTGAAATATGTTTGTATACTTTTTATCTTCAAATATTTTATTATACTCTTTAATATTTAAATCACTTTGTTTTATTTGTCCTCCAGTTTTATAATCAATTATCCTTGTTATTCCATTAACGCAGTCTATTCTATCTATCTTCCCTCTAATTTTAATATTTTTTAATTCAAATGGCAAGTTAATTGTGTGTTCAAACTTTTTCTCTATGCCAAGGATCTTTATAACATTTCCTGCATTAATATCTTTTAATTCTTTATTTAGAAAATTCTTAATATATCTTTTTGCTGTTTCCACTATTATTAAGTTTTTCCCTTTAGTTAAATTGCCTAGCATGAATTTTTCTTGAAAATATTTATCAACTATTTTATCCTTTTCCTTCTGCATTTGCTTTATATGCTTTTCATTTAATTTCTTATTTTCTAGGGGCTTATACAGCTCCTCTAATGAATTGTGAATAACTGATCCAATAGTATTATAAGCTATCGTCTCCTCCATTTGATTTTCATCTGGAATTTCTAATATTGTTTGATAATAAAAAGATATTGGATTTCTTATGTAGTTAATCAGCATTGATGCAGTAAACCCCTTGTTTCCTATTTCATCAAGCTTTTTTAAAATACTCGAATTTTTATCAATTTCTATCTGTTGTTTTTTTATTATTGGTGTTTTTGCCACCAGAATTTTATGATTTATTTTATGTATATTTTCAATTTCTAGTTGCCTAATAAATCTGCTCATTTCTCCCCCATTTATTACATCTGGCTCTGTATTATAGAGAAGATATATGTTTTTAGCTCTTTGCAATAATCTATAAAAATGATAACTATATATTGTGTCTTTATCTTTATATATGGGCAGGCTATGCTGAATCCTAACATCAAATGGTATAAATGTACTGCTCTTGTTTCCCATTGGGAGAATTCCTTCATTTAAGGATGAGATAATTACTGTTTCAAAATCTATAGCTCTTGATTCTAGAATTCCCATTATTTGTAGCCCTTTAAGTGGCTCTCCACTAAAAGGCACCTTTTCATTTTTTATGATTTCTCTATATAGACTATGCAATATCCCAACAGAGCTTATATGCTCATACTTGCTTTGTAATAATTTTAATTTGTTAAATAATTTATTAAAATGATACAAATATTCGAATGTTATCTTCTTCTTATCTCTATTATTATCAAAATATTCTTTTATTCTATGTATTACTTTAATACAATTATCAACTGCATTACTTGTATTATCCCAATTATTAAGAAGAAGCTCTAATATTTCACGATTGGATTTATTAATCTTTATTAATGTGTTAAGATTTGAGTATACTATATTATTTGTATGTATAATTTTACAAATATCCCCTTCACTTGTATTTAGTAGGGGTGTTATTAGCTCGTGTGATAATATAGAAATAACATTTTTATAATAGTATGATTTTTTATTATCTGAATGTAATTTTAATAAATTATCAAACAATGATGCAGTAGAGGATAGCCTAATTGGCAGCCCCATAGTTATATTTAGATCTTCTGTTTTACTAGGAATAGAGTTTAACAAAGGGGTCAGTAGCTTCTCATCTCCTAGTACTATTGCCGTATTATTAAGACTTTTATTTTCTAGTTTTTCTATAATCTCACCAATGTGTTTTGTTTGTCCTATATTTTTTGCTGTGCCAATTACTGAAATATTTTTTTTTGTAGAATAATTATTCGAGATTATATCAATTTTATTACTATTATAATATGGCCATGTAGTTATGTACTGATTTATATAGCTGCCTGAAGAGTTATATTCTGAATTGATGTTAACCTCATCGATATCCCAGTAAATTTTTGCCATTTCTGATTGAAGGAGTTCTTGAACTATTATTGATTCAGATTTGTGTAGAGCATTAAATCCTAAAAAGACATGGAGCTTTTTGCCATTAGAGCTCATATAGCTTGTTAAATTATTTATTGCTTTTTTATAAATTAGCCCCTGATATCCCTTGGATTTATTCAATAGATGACTTGATAACTCACTATAATACACCTTGATGTCCTTCCAGAATGATATGTAATTTTTCACTATTGAAGTTTGATCTTCACCAAGCGACCAGTGATCTAGATCATTTATAGCTTGCAGGTAGTTGAAAACTGCATTAGAATCAGCTAATTCCCTATCAATATCATCAAAATCATTTAAAAGTATATTAGCCCATTTTATAAAATCTTCAAAATTATTTTGTTCTTCCTTTTTTGTATTTAGTTTATAAACAGAATAAAATTCGAATAGAAGTTCGGTATTAGATATTTTGGAAAGCCCGGAGAGTGACGTTATAAAGTCATCAATGGACAGAATATCTGGACTAAAAATATTTTTTTCAATAGTATAGGAGAGAGCCTGTTTTAAAAATAATCCTGATCTTTTATTTGGAAGTATAAAGATACAATCCGATAGATTTACTTTATTTTTTGTTAATTCTGAAAGGACACTATGTAGAAAACTCTGCATTGTATAAAAATAAAAAACGCCTCGCAGTTAGCGAAGCGTTTTTTATTTTATTAGAGTTTACTTTTTACTTATTTCATAAAATGAATTTCAACTCTTCTATTATTTGCTCTACCTGCTGAATTTATATTTGTATCAATAGGCATAGTTTCTCCTAATCCAGAAGCACTTAATCTAGATGAAGAAACATTCCTTGAGCTTAAGTAATCAACTACAGCATTTGCTCTTCTTTCAGATAATCCTTGATTGAATCCTTTAGTCCCTATGCTGTCTGTATGACCTTGAACACTAAAGTTTGATTTAGGATACTGAAGAATTATTGCTACGATATCATTAAGTACTGGAGGCGTTGCCTCAGTAAATGTAGCAGAGCCAAATGCAAATTGAATTTCTCTAGACAATTCTGTGATTTTAGCCATATCTGCATCAGATGGACCTTCTGGACAGCCATTGTTTGCAACTGTTCCAGGGACATCAGGACACTTATCATCTTTATCGAAAACAGAATCTCCATCACTATCTGGCCATGGACAACCACGGTTTGCTCTTGGGCCAGCCACTTTAGGACATTGATCTCTACTATCTACAATGCCATCTCCATCAGTATCAGGACATCCGCCTAATTCCATTTTACCAGCTACTTTAGGACATCTGTCTTTATTGTCTGTCAATCCATCTCCATCAGTGTCTGGACATCCATTATGTTCTGCAGGACCTGCAACTAGAGGACAATCATCTTCACTGTCTTGTACTCCATCACCATCAGTGTCAGGACATCCATTAAATTCTGCTAAACCAGGAATTGTTGGACAATCATCATGTTTATCATAAACACCATCACCATCTGTATCTGTGCCTCCAAATTTAACAGATACTCCAGCAGACCATCTCATAGATCCACCTTCATCTAGCCGTTGGTTAACAACTGCGTTTTTAATGCCATCACCCATATAATGCTTATAATCAGTTTGAAAAGTAAGACCCCATTTTTCATTCATCCAGTAGTTAATACCTAGACTAAAATTTCCAGTCATCCAATTTGTATCTTCCATCCAAGTCCATCCTGGACCAACGCCAACAAAAGGTTCCCAGTCTCCCCAGTCGAAAACATCGCCTAGGCTGTATTTTAACATTGCATCTACAGTGTGATATTCTGAAGATCTATCCATGTGAAAGGCATCAGCATACTTTGTAATACTGTTCATTGATGCGCCTACACCAAAAGAAAGGTTATCTCCAAGGTATCTCGATACGGAGAACATTGAAAACGGAGAGGAAATATTCCAGTTATCCTCTACATCAAAAAATTCAGGAATTTTTGTTCTTTCATCTGCATCCTGATCAACAGCGTGCATGCCAAAACTGACCTGCCATGGATTGTTTTCATCTTGCGCTTGTACACTTGTTGTACCGAAGATGAATAATACGATTAATAATAATTTGTAAAAGTTTTTCATAATTAAGAATTTACTATAAATAAATTAGTTTTTGCAAAAATAAGGTTTTTGGAGCAAATATTCTCGATAAGGGAACATTTTTTTAT
>CAZBCJ010000085.1:0-5085 GCA_964490545.1 uncultured Flavobacteriaceae bacterium
GCTTAATTCCATCTTTTGAAAAGACTGAAATCAATGCAGATTGAATAATTTTTTCCTCCATATTTAACTTAACATTAACTCAAATTTTCTAGAATTCTAAATTTAGTAATTGTAAATTTGTGTTGCAATGAAATCAAGACTCAATTTTTTGTTTTATTTATTTTTTCTCTCTTTTATTTCTTTTTCACAAACTGATGAAATAGTTGAGGAAGAGACAGATTTAGATGAGATTACAATTAATTATAACAAGAAAACTTCTAAAGTCTCTTTTTTAGGAACACAAAATATAACAACTTTAACCTCAGATGAATTATTAAAAGCGGCTTGCTGCAATTTAGCAGAGAGTTTTGAAACAACCCCTTCAATTGATGTTAATTTTTCTGATGCAATTTCTGGTTCTAAGCAAATTAAAATGTTAGGCTTGAATAGTCCTAATATATTAATGTCTATTGAAAATATTCCATCTATTAGAGGTGCCTTACAGGCACATGGTTTAAATTATATCCCTGGCACATGGATTGAAAGTATTCAAATTACTAAAGGAGCAGGAAGTGTAGTAAATGGTTATGAGAGTATTACAGGGCAAATAAATGCTGAGCTTCGAAAACCTATAAATGATGATAAGTTATTCTTAAATATGTATGTTTCAGAAATGGAGCGATATGAGATAAATACGCATTACAATACTAAACTGTCAAATAAATGGGACTATGGATTATATATTCATGGCAATACAAAGAATAACAGTGATGATAGAAATAATGATGGATTTAGAGATTCTCCAACAGGAGATCAAATTAATATATATAATAGGTTTCAATATACTAATACTGAAAAAGGCTTAGTTAGCTTTATAGATTTTAATTATGTTGATGATAATAGAGCTTTCGGTCAAAATGGATATATTGACGACCCATTATTAATCCCCACTAATACATATTGGGGTGGAACCAAAAACTCTATAAACTTCAAAAGTAATTTTAAATTAGGCTACGTTAATCCCAATATTCCATATCAATCATTAGGATTGCAGTTTTCTTATAGTAATTTCTCAGAAGGATCAGATATTGGATTTAGTATCCATGATGTTGAACATCAAAGTATATATTCAAACTTGGTATACAATTCTATTATTGGGGATACAAGGCATAAAATTAAAACAGGAATTTCTTTTACTTATGACAAATATGATGAATTTGTAAATAATATGAGATTCCAAAATTTTGATCTAGATAGAAAAGAACATTCTTTTGGAGGATTTTTTGAATATAATTTTGATGATTTAGACAAAATAAATTTATCTGCTGGTATCAGATATGATAATCATAATGTAATAGGCAGTTTTCTTACACCCAGAGTACACTTAAATTATTTAATATTCCCTAAAACCTCATTAAAATTTTCTATTGGAAAAGGAACTAGAATGGCAAATATATTTTCTGAAAATCAAAAACTATTTTATAGTTCAAGGCTTATATTTTTTAATCCTTCTCCTTTTTTAATTGAACCCCATGAGAATAATTATTTTGATTTAAAGCCTGAATCAGCATGGAATTATGGTTTGTCAGTAACTAATAATTTTAGACTATTTAATAATAGCGCTCAATTAATACTTGACTATTATGTTACTGATTTTGAAAATCAAGTTGTAGTTGATTGGGAAACACCATCAGCTATTTTGTTTTACAATCTACATGGAAAAAGTTTTGCTAGAAGTTTTCAGGCTCAACTAAGCTATGAGCTAACAAGCAATATTAATATACTTTCAGCTTATAAGATTTCAAATGTAAAGACTGATTATATTTCAGGAAGGTTACACAAACCTTTAAATCCAAAAAATAGATTTTTCTTAAATTTTGCGTATGATGGAAATAAAAACAGTAAGGGTGCAAAATGGAAATATGATTTAACATACAATTTGATAGGAGAACAACGATTCCCATCTACTGAAAATAGCCCTATTGAATATAGAATGGATGAGTATACGCCTGATATTACTTTAGTGAATACGCAGTTAACTAGAGTTTTTAATAAATCATTTGAAGCATATCTAGGAATTGAAAACCTCACAAATTATAAACAAATGAATCCTATAATTTCAAGTGAAGATCCATTTGGACAGTATTTTGATTCTACATTTATCTATGGTCCATTATTTGGAAGAATGTATTATCTTGGTCTTAGATATCGAATTAATTAAATCATGAAAAATCTATTTAGTATTTTATTTTTGTTAAGTTTTAGCTTAGCATTTTCTCAGACAAAAACTGAAACATTTTTTGTAGATGGAGTTTGCGGTATGTGTAAAGAAAGAATTGAAAATTCTTGTATAAAAGTAAAGGGAATTAAAATGGTAAATTGGAATGTTGATAGTAGACAGTTAAAAGTAATATACAATCAGAAAAAAATTAACTTGCCTGAAATTCACAAATTTGTTGCCTCAATAGGTCATGATACTAAAATTGAAAAGGCCCCTGAAAAAATTTATAATTCATTAGCAATGTGTTGTAAGTATAGGGATGAACAAGTTGTTAAAAATCATCAATAAAAAAAGGGTAATAATTAATTTTATTACCCTTTTTTATTTTAGGTTATTGATTATTACATCATTCCTGGCATTCCACCACCACCCATTGGCGGCATTGGAGCAGGAGAGTCTTCTTTAATATCTACTAATGCACATTCAGTAGTTAGAATCATTCCAGCTACAGAAGCCGCATTTTCTAATGCAATTCTAGTTACTTTTTTGGGATCAATAATTCCTGCTTTTAACATGTCAACATACTCTTCCCTTTTTGCATCATATCCAAAATTATCTTTTTCTTCCATGACCTTAGCTACAACAATACTACCTTCAGAACCAGCATTTTCAACAATAGTTCTTAGAGGAGCCTCTATAGCTCTTGTAACTATTTGAATTCCTGTTAGTTCATCTTTATTTTCTGCTTTTAGTTTATCTAAAGTTTTCTTAGTTCTAACCAGAGCAACACCACCACCTGCTACTATTCCTTCTTCAACAGCAGCTCTTGTAGAATTTAATGCATCATCAACTCTATCTTTCTTTTCCTTCATCTCTACTTCACTAGCAGCACCAACATATAATACTGCAACTCCACCTGCTAATTTAGCTAGTCTTTCTTGCAGTTTTTCTTTATCATAATCACTTGTAGTAGTTTCAATTTGAGCTTTTATTTGATTTACTCTTGCTTTAATATCTTCAGATTTACCAGAACCATTTACGATTGTAGTATTATCTTTGTCTATAGTAACAGTTTCTGCCGTACCTAACATAGTTAAATCTACATTTTCTAATGAAAAACCTCTTTCTTCTGAAATTACAGTTCCTCCACTAAGAATTGCTATATCTTCTAGCATTGCTTTTCTTCTATCACCAAATCCTGGAGCTTTAACTGCTGCAATCTTCAATCCACCTCTAAGTTTATTAACTACTAGAGTTGCTAAAGCTTGACCTTCAACATCTTCAGCAATTATTAAAAGGGATCTTCCCGACTGCGATACTGGTTCTAATGTTGGTAGTATCTCCTGTAAATTAGATATCTTCTTATCAATCAATAATATATATGGATTTTCCAATTCAGTTATCATTTTATCAGCATTTGTAACAAAATAAGGAGATAAGAATCCTCTGTCAAACTGCATTCCTTCGACTACATCAACATATGTATCAGTCCCTTTCGCTTCTTCAACAGTAATAACACCTTCTTTACCAACTTTATCAAATGCTTGTGATATTAAATCACCTATTGTGTTATCATTATTTGCTGAAACTGATGCAACTTGCTTAATTTTTTCTGAAGAATTTCCAACTTGTTTTGCTTGTTTGTTTAATTCACTTGTTATAGTAGAAACTGCACTATCAATTCCTCTTTTTAAATCCATTGGGTTTGCACCAGAAGCTACATTTTTTAATCCTTCTTTAACTATTGCTTGAGCTAAAACGGTTGCAGTTGTTGTTCCATCTCCAGCTAAATCATTAGTTTTGGATGCAACTTCTTTTACCATTTGAGCGCCCATATTTTCTAATTCGTTCTCAAGCTCTACTTCTTTTGCTACTGTAACACCATCTTTTGTGACTTGTGGGCCTCCAAAAGACTTACTTATAATTACATTTCTTCCTTTAGGACCTAGAGTTACTTTAACAGAGTTTGCAAGAGCATCTACTCCTCGTTTTAAGCCATCCCTAGCTTCAATATCAAATTTTATATTTTTTGCCATTTTATTTATTTTTCATTTATACAATAGCCAGAATATCTTTTTCTGACATAATTAAATAATCTTTTCCTTCTAGTTTAAGTTCAGTTCCTGAATATTTTCCATATAATACTAAATCACCTACTTTAACTGTCATTGGATTATCTTTTGTCCCTTTGCCAACAGCCATAATCTTACCCTTCTGAGGTTTTTCTTTAGCATTATCGGGAATTATAATTCCAGAGGCTGTTTTAGTTTCTGCCTCAATTGGTTCTACTAGAACTCTATCAGCAAGAGGTTTAACATTTAACTTCATAATTATCTATTTTTTTTGTTTAAATACTATTTTCACAAATTATGCCATAAATAAAATGCTGACAAACTTGCAGTTTATAAGAACATTAAAAAAGGCTTTTATTGGTCTAATTTATCAATATCAAGGGTCTTATCCTGATTTGGGAGAGGTAATTCTTCTTCAAAAACTTCATTTGTATCTAAAGCCTTAGAATCATTTGTAATTTCAGATTGGTTAAATGCAATATTTGAGAGCAAAATTAAACCAAGTAATAATCCTCCTAATGACCAAGTACTTTTATCTAAAAAATCGGTAGTTTGCTTTACCCCTCCTAACTGTTGAGTGCCACCTCCACCAAATGATGAAGATAGTCCACCGCCTTTAGGATTTTGGACCATTATTACTAGAACTAGTAGAAATGCTACTAGCACAATAAGAATCAAAAAAATTGAATATGTTCCCATCTATTGATTAATTAGATTTTTTTATTTTTTTAATTTTTTTAATTTGGTCTGCAAAGTAACTACTTTTTTCTGGAAATTTCAAACTTAATATTTTATAGGATTGTATTGCTTTTT
>CAZBCJ010000086.1:0-4994 GCA_964490545.1 uncultured Flavobacteriaceae bacterium
AAAACTAGGACTAGAATTAAAACTAGGACTAGAATTATATGAGGGTTTACTATTATTTGACGGTTTACTATTACTTCCATTATAACCACTTGGTTTATAATTGTAAGAGGGTTTTGTATTTGGTTTATAGGTGTTATTGCTAGGCTTACTGCCTGTACCATAATTAGAAACAGGTTTTGAATAGTAGCTAGGTTTGACTCTAGCAGCACTATTTATCCTCTCTATCCTTGAAATCCTATCTCTTAGAGAAGAAGAACTAAGATTATTAACTCTATTGCCTATCCTGTTTGTACTGCTTGAATAACTAGATCTTAAAGAAGAAGCATTTCTAGATCGTCTTCCACCACTAATATATGCTATAGATGTATTATTCCATTGATTTTGGAAGTATGGATAGTTGTAATAATTATAATAGCTATAATAAAATGGATGATAATAACCATAAAACCCCCAACCCCAAGGACTAAAAAAGTCATTATAATATCCTCCAAAACCTCCATAATAGTATGGACGTAACCAATAATTATTATACCCATAACCCCATGAATTCCATGCACTTCCATAACCATATCCATAATTATTTAACCATATAGGATAATTCCATAATCTCGACCAATGGATGCTGTTATAAGCAGGGCCTCTATATATATTTATTGTAAGATGATCAATATCTTCCCCCCACGGAGCGTAATTTTTCGTAATGGTATCATTTTCAACTAAACCTTCATAGTTTTCAACATCAGTAAAAACAGAATCATTTAAGGATTTAGCCTCTTCATATTGCATTGATTTTTCACTAAATACCGTTTGATAGTATGAGTTTTTTATTTCTTTATCATAAGCAGGTTCTTGCTGTGAAGGTACATAGCCTACTTTCCTGAATTCCTTTTTATTTTCACTATAAATACCGTCACTGATATTTCCTGAGTATTGATAAGAACCACATGAAAGTAGAATAACTGAAAAAATGATCAATAAAATTGATCTTTTTACTAGAAGAAAATTGTATAATTGCATATCTCTACAATTTAATTGTTGAACAAAACAAAAATAGTTAGATTTGTAAATCAACAAAAGTTATCTATTAACACAACTGCAATAGTTGTGCCAATTTACAAAAAATGGCAAAAAATCTTATAACTAGAGAGGAAGATTATTCAAAATGGTATAATGATTTAGTTGTTAAATCTGGTTTGGCTGAGAATTCTTCAGTAAGGGGATGTATGGTAATTAAACCATATGGTTATGCGATTTGGGAAAAAATGCAGGCTCAATTAGATAAGATGTTCAAGGAAACAGGACATCAAAATGCATATTTTCCTCTATTTGTTCCTAAGAGCTTGTTTGAAGCTGAAGAGAAAAATGCTGAAGGTTTTGCTAAGGAATGTGCAATAGTTACACATTATAGGCTTGAGACAGATCCTGATAATCCAAAAAAATTAAGAGTTGATCCAAAGGCTAAACTAGAGGAGGAGCTAATCATAAGGCCAACAAGTGAAGCTATAATATGGAATACTTATAAAAACTGGATTCAATCTTATAGAGATTTACCTATTTTAATTAATCAATGGGCAAATGTAGTAAGATGGGAGATGAGACCCAGACTATTTTTAAGAACGGCTGAATTCTTATGGCAAGAAGGACATACTGCTCATCAAACTGAAGGTGAAGCAATGGAAGAAGCTTTAATGATTAACTCAATTTATGCAGAATTTGCTGAGAAACATATGTCTATGCCAGTAATTCAAGGTATAAAATCTGAAAATGAAAGATTTGCAGGGGCAGAGGAAACTTTTTGTATTGAAGCTCTTATGCAGGATGGTAAAGCTCTACAAGCAGGTACTTCACATTTTTTAGGACAGAATTTTGCAAAAGCATTTGATGTAAAATTTACCAATAAAGAAGGAAAACTTAATTATGTATGGGCAACTTCTTGGGGAGTTTCATCTAGATTGATGGGAGCATTAATCATGACTCATAGTGATGACAAAGGACTTGTATTACCTCCAAAATTAGCCCCAATACAAGTTGTAATAGTCCCAATCTATAATGGCGAACAGGAACTTGATTCTATTTCTAAGATTGCAGAGGATATTCAAAACAAATTAAACAAATTAGGTGTTAGTGTTAAATATGACAATAGAGATACTCTAAGACCAGGAGCAAAATTTGCTCAGCACGAATTGCAGGGAGTACCCATAAGAATTGCTATTGGTCCTAAGGATTTAGAAAACAATTCTGCAGAAGTTTCTAGGAGGGATCTTCTGACAAAGGAAATTATTGGTATGGATGATCTTGTAGAACATCTAGAAAAATTATTATCAGATATTCAAGAAAATTTATTCAAAAAGGCTTTGAAATTTAGAGAGGATCATATAACTCAAGTAGAATCCTTTGATGAATTTCAAAAAGTTTTAAATGAAAAAGGAGGATTTATTTCTGCTCATTGGGACGGCACAAATGAAACAGAAAATAAGATAAAAGAAAAAACTAAAGCTACTATTAGATGCATACCTAATAATTCATCTTCATCCAAGGGAAAATGCATGTATAGCGGTAAACCCTCAAATCAACGTGTTATCTTTGCTAAAGCATATTAAATAAATTGCTGAAAAACCTATTGAAGAAGTTGTATCATATAAAAATAGTTGTATTTTTGCACGCGCAACAATTAGTTGACTGTATGGGCCCGTTCGTCTATCGGCTAGGACGCCAGGTTTTCATCCTGGTAAGAGGGGTTCGATTCCCCTACGGGCTACTAAAATTAAATTAAAAAAAGTATGGCAAATCATAAATCTGCTTTAAAAAGAATTAGAACTAACGAATTGAAGCGTTTAAGGAATAGATACCAACATAAAAGTGCCAGAACTGCTATGAAAAATTTTTTTGAGTTAACAAAGAAGAAAGAAGCTCAAAAGGAACTACCATCTATTTTATCTATGATAGATAAACTGGCTAGGAATAATATTATTCACGATAATAAAGCCTCAAATTTAAAATCTAATTTGACTAAACATTTAGCAGGATTGAAATAGCTTATCCATTCATTGAAACAAGAAACTCTTCATTGCTTAAAGTTTTCTTAAATCTATCATTTATAAATTCCATAGCCTCGACAGGATTCATATCTGCCAAGTATTTTCTCATTACCCACATTCTTTGAATAGTATTTGCGTCTAATAAAAGATCATCTCTTCTAGTACTAGATGAAGTTAAGTCTATAGCAGGGAATATTCTTCTATTGGAAATATTTCTATCTAATTGAAGCTCCATATTACCTGTGCCTTTGAATTCTTCAAAAATTACTTCATCCATTTTAGAACCTGTCTCAGTTAATGCAGTAGCAATAATTGAAAGAGAGCCTCCATTTTCAATATTTCTTGCAGCTCCAAAAAATCTCTTAGGTTTATGTAATGCATTAGCATCTACACCACCACTCAATATTTTACCTGATGCAGGTTGCACTGTATTGTAAGCTCTTGCAAGTCTAGTAATAGAATCAAGAAGAATTACAACATCGTACCCACACTCAACTAGTCTTTTAGCTTTTTCAAGAACTATATTTGCAATTCTTACATGTTCATTAGCTTCTTTATCAAAAGTTGATGCAATTACTTCACCTTTTACGTTCCTTTGCATATCTGTTACTTCTTCTGGTCTTTCATCAATAAGCAAAATTATTTGATATACTTCTGGATGGTTAGCTGCAATTGCATTAGCAATGTCTTTTAGTAACATGGTTTTTCCAGTTTTAGGCTGAGAAACTAGCATTCCTCTTTGACCTTTTCCAATTGGAGAAAATAGATCTATTACTCTAGTAGAAATGGTATTGTTTTTATCAGCCAAAATAAATTTCTCTTCAGGAAATAATGGTGTTAAATGCTCAAAGGAAACCCTATCTCTTACTATTTTTGGATCAAGTCCATTTATCTTATTTACTTGTATTAATGGAAAATATTTTTCCCCCTCCTTTGGAGGCCTAACATTACCAAGAATTGTATCACCTTTTTTGAGTCCAAATAATCTTATTTGAGACTGAGAAACATATATGTCATCAGGTGATGATAAGTAATGATAATCTGAAGATCTGAGGAATCCATAGCCATCCATCATAATGTCTAGGACACCTTCACTCTCAATGATTGCATCAAATTCATAGTCAGGTTCTCTATAACGATTCCTATTATCCCTATTTCCATTAGGTGCTTTAGATCCTTTTGCTGGATCCTTTTTATCATTTCTGGGATGATTTTTATTTTTATTCTGTCTAGGATAGTTTTCTGAGTCTTTTTTGGCAGACTTAGGTTCCTTTTTAACAGGAGTAGATTCTTTCTTAGGAGATGGTTTTTTGGTTTCAGGATTAGAGGCCTGATGATCCAAAATTTTATACACTAAATCAAGCTTTTTTAAGGTTTTGAATTTAGAAATATTTAATTCTTCAGCAATTTGCTGTAGATCAGAAAGTTTTTTTTCTTTTAGTTTAGAAATTTCAAACATTTTAATTTTTTTAATTAATTATTATTTAATTGTGATGTGGTGTGAGATTTTTATATGTAATAAATCAGCTAGTGATTTTTAAATTTTATAGAAGTAAAAAATTGTGATTAATCAAGAATTATATCTGTGATGTTGAATAATTCTGGTACAATAATACAACTTTTTTTTTAAAACTCTTAATTTAGCAAAAAATTATATACTATGATTCAAAGAATTCAATCACTGTTTTTATTGATTTGTTCATTAATTAACCTAGTATATTGTTATCATTTATATTTTGTAGATACACTTGATAAGTTAATTTCTGGTGTAATTGTTTTATTGTTTCCATTAATTATTTCTATAATTTCCTTTTATACCATATTTAAATATAAGAACAGACAAACTCAGTTTGTATTGAATAGATTTTCAATAATTCTATGTTTTTTATTTGTTGGAATACTAATATTTATGTTTGATATAATTTCTAGTTTTGAATGGATAAATCTAGATCCACT
>CAZBCJ010000087.1:0-4977 GCA_964490545.1 uncultured Flavobacteriaceae bacterium
AATCTAGTTTTCATTTTTATTAGTTTAGTTCAGTTTTATATTTTTTTAATGCATTTTTAAAATTAACAATTGTTGATGATAAAGAATCGCTGCTAATTGCTCCAGAAGCATTCTTATGCCCGCCACCATTAAAGGTGTCTCTTGAAAATTTATTCACATCAAAATTTCCTTTAGATCTAAAGGAAATTTTAATTATGTTTTCTTTTTTATCTTCAATAAATATTGCAGCAAACTTTATTTTTTTTATTGACAATCCATAATTTACAATTCCTTCAGTATCACCTTTTCTAAAATCAAAGTTATTTAAATCCCTTTGAGCTAATGTGATAAAAGCTGTATTATATTCAGTTATAATTTCAATTTTATTTAATGCAAAACTTAACAATTTAATCTTTTCAATTCTATTGTTGTCATATATTTCGTTATGAATTTTAGTTTTGTCAGCTCCTTTGTCTAATAGATCTGAAATTACTTTATGTGTTATACTTGATGTAGATGAAAATTTAAAAGAACCTGTATCAGTCATTATACCTGTGTATATAGCTTCGGCAATAGATGAATTTATCTTGTCATTATCACCTAATTTTTCAATAAAATGATATATCATTTCACAGGTAGAACTAATTTTGGTATCAGAATATAGATAGTCAGCATAATTCTTTGGGTTTTCATGATGATCAATAAGTATTTTTATGGCTTTAGACTTATTGATTAAATCTTTCATATCTCCACATCTCTCCAAACTATTAAAATCAAGAGTAAATATTATATCAGAATTATTTATAAGGTTTATTTGATGATCTGAATTATTAAATATGGCAATTTCATTTTTATTATCAAGCCATTTTAAGAAATCAGGAAATTTATTTGGACTAATAATATTTGATTTATGTCCACATATATTTAAATAGGTGTTCAAAGCCATTGAAGATCCAATAGCATCACCATCTGCATTTTTGTGGTGTACAATAACTATCTTTTTTGACTCTGATAAGATTTCTTTTATTTCTTGAACATCTTTTTGTGTCATAATTTGCGAATATACGATATAATACAATAAAGGTAATTTTTATTTTATTTACTATTTAGTAAAAAGTGTTACTTTTGCACTCAAAAAATAGATGACAACAAATAGAACTTTTACGATGTTAAAACCTGATTCAGTTGAAAAGGGAAATATAGGGGCAATACTTGAAAAAATAAATTCAGCTGGTTTTAGAATTGTAGCAATGAAATTAACCCAGATGAGTAATAAGGATGCAAGAAATTTTTACTCTATTCATAGAGAACGTCCATTTTTTGATGAATTAGTTTCATATATGACCAGGGGACCAATTATAGCTGCTGTACTAGAAAAGGAAGATGCTGTGGAACAATTTAGATTACTTATTGGATCTACTGATCCCTCTGCTGCTGCTGCTGGTACAATTAGAAAACTATTTGCAACTTCTATCAGTGAAAATGCTATTCATGGGAGCGACACTAATGAAAATGCACTAATTGAATCTAGATTTCATTTTTCAGAGGAAGAGATGTTTTAGTAATTTATCTTAACACAATCTTTTTTATAAGATCCTTTTTTAACTTTTCATTTAAAAGTTTCACAATTTTTTCTTTTCCATAACTTAATTCTTCTCTTAGAACAGAAGATTTCAACTTAATATATAGTGTCCCATTTTTTAGATTTATATCCGTAGTATAATTTGCAACCCCATTTTTCATTTGTTCATGCCACAGGTCTTTTATCTTTACATTTTCTAATCCATTTTCTAGATTATTTTCTTTAATAAAGAATTTAATTAAGTTGTCAATTTTTAAGCTATTTTCCATTTTGATTTATCTCTATGGGAGTATAACGATTGTATTTATAAATATAACCTTCTTTATCTAAAATAATTAGTTGTTGTGAATCAATTTTCTTTATTTTTTCAAAGTATGCTTTATTTTTGTTTAAATATCTTAAAGTAAATTCTCCATTTTCTTTTGTTATGTTAAGATTGGCTTGATGAAGTGTAACCATAAATCTTCCATTAGATTGAGGAGTCACCTTTTTTCTATATCCTTCTAGCTCTTTTACGTAAAAATAATCGATTGTATTACTAAAGGGGTATTTTTTTATAAGTTGACCTTCCTTTTTTACAGATTGAATTTCCCAGTATCCATTTAAAATTTGAATATCATTATCTGCTGAACAAGAATATAAAATAATGAGTAGTACTATTAATAAATTAATTTTTTTCAAAGCTCGAAAATTTTATAGGATTTATTTACACTTTTAATTGTATTTTCAGTCCTTTTCTTGTTGGTATCTGAGATAAATATTTGTTTAAATTTATCTTCATTTACTAGGTTAACAATCTGTTTTACCCTATTGTCATCTAATTTATCAAAGATGTCATCTAGTAATAAAATTGGACTATTGTTTTTCTTTTCAAGAAAATCAAATTGAGCTAGTTTTAGGGATATTAGGAAAGATTTTTGCTGCCCTTGACTACCAAATTTCTTTATTGAATAATCATTTTTTAAAAATACCAAGTCATCTTTATGTGTTCCTTTAGAAGTATATTGCAAAATAAGATCCTTTTCAATAGAATTTTTCAATAAATCTATAAGGTTACTATCATGAAGATCACTTTTATAAACGATATCAACTTCTTCATTGTTTTCTGATATTGATTTGTATCTATTTTTGAAAATAGGCACAAAATCATTCATGAAACTATTCCTTGATTTATAAATTCTTTTAGACATATCACTTAGTTGAATGTCATAAACATCAATTGTTTTTGACTCAAATGTATTTTTTTTACCAAAGTGCTTTAATAGTGAATTCCTTTGCGCTAGAATTTTGTTATATGTTATTATGTCCTTTAGATAATTCTTATTTACTTGTGATATTATGCTGTCAATAAATTTTCTTCTTGTATCACTTCCTTCAATTATTAAGTTTCTATCTGTTGGAGAAATAATTACTAATGGAATTAAACCTATATGATCACTAAATTTCCTGTATAGTTTGTTGTTCCTTTTTATTATTTTTTTTACTCCTTTTTTTAATGAAATTATGATATTCTCTTCCTTTTCATTAATTGAATACATTCCATTAATCATAAAATATTCTTCTCCATGTCTTATATTCTGAGATGGAATAGGATTAAAATAACTTTTTCCATAGGATAGATGATAAATAGAATCAAGGATATTAGATTTTCCTACTCCATTTAACCCAACGAAGCAATTGACTTTTGAATCAAAATCAAATGATTTGTTTTCAAAGTTTTTATAATTAATTAATGTTAATGTTTTTAATAACATAGTAGTTTATTAATAACAGTAAAATTTTGTGGTAGTTATATTTGATCTATTCATTCAAAAATAACAAATAATTTATCCTTTTATTACGAATAAAAATTTTATTTTTACCGCTTGAATATTTAAAATTTATGGCAACTTATAAAAAAAGAGGATTTAAGAGGAAACCTTTTTCTAATAAGGAAGGTGATATTGGTCAAAAGTCTGCTACAGCAAATGTTTTTAATACTCTAGATGAGGGTGCATCTAAAACTGAAAAATGGGTAGCTAAAAATCAGAAATATATATTTGGGCTTATAGGATTTATTGCAATAGTAGTTTTAGGTTATTTTGGATATTTTAAATATATAAAGGAGCCTAGGGAAATTAATTCTATGGATAGCATGTTTGCAGCCCAGAGATTGTTTGAACAAGCTCTTGATGAAAATAATGACTCTATATACAGGCTTTCAATAAATGGCACTGATCTAAAAATGGGTTTTTTGGAGATTATAGACAAATATTCTGGAACTAATGCATCCAATCTGTCAAATTATTATGCAGGAATGTCTTATTTAAAATTAAAGGATTATAAGAATTCTATAAAATATCTTTCACAATTTAATTCTGATGATCAAATATTATCCTCATTAGCAAAAGGATCTATTGGGGATTGTTTTATACAGCTTGATCAGTTAGAAGATGCCCTTGACTATTATGAGAAAGCAATTGATATAAACACAAATGATTATACTACTGCAATGTATTTACTGAAAGCTGCACACGTTTCAATGGAATTAAAAAAGAATAAAAAGTCCTATAATTATTTTTCCAGAATTAAATCAGATTTTCCTAACACTATTTCTGCTGAAAATATTGATGTATTTATATCTAAAGCGAAAGCTTTATTAAAATAAAATGGCTACACATATAAATAATAATTTTGACTTAGAATCTGATGCTATATCAGAGGTTAATAAGATGAAATTTGGTATAGTAGTCTCTAATTGGAATAATAATATTACGAATAATCTTTTTGATGGAGCTTATAAAACTTTGCTTAAATATGGAGCTAAGAAAAGTAATATTAAAAAAATTGATGTTCCAGGAAGTTTTGAGTTAGTCTATGGTTGCAAAAAAATGCAAAACAGGGGAGTAGATGTTATAATAGCTATTGGTTGTATTATAAAAGGAGAAACAGATCATTATAATTATATATGTCAGTCTGTTTCAAATGGAATATCACAACTTAATATAATCAATGATGTTCCTATAGTATTTTGTGTTTTAACTGATCATAATATCGAGCAATCAGTTAATAGATCAGGAGGTAAACTTGGAAACAAAGGAATTGAGTCTGCAGTAGCTGCAATAAAAATAGCATCTATTTAATAAGATATTTGCTATATTTATGAATTCACAATTATAAAATGGGCTTATTTAATTTAAGAAAAAATAAAAGATATGATTATTCAGGAAGGTTTTCTGAAGAAATAACTTATGTTGGAGTTCATTCAAAGCCTAAAAAAATTAAGTCAAAATTTGATGAATATAGAACTACTGTTGGAGACAATAATGGTTTTAGAAAAAAATTTAGGAATGCAATTGAAGATTATAAGAAAGGGAGTGATAATTCAGTAAGGAAAAGACTGATTATTATTTTCATAACATTAATTGCTTTATTCT
>CAZBCJ010000088.1:0-4906 GCA_964490545.1 uncultured Flavobacteriaceae bacterium
GCAATTAACAGAAGAATCAACCCTATAGCAGAATATTTTCGATATTTAGTTAATAGTCCTATTCCAAATAAAATTTCAAAAAACCCACTTATAAGTACTAATTCATGATGAAATTTCAGATATGGAGGTACTATATTTAAATAATATTCTGGATTAACAAAATGATGAATTCCAATTGTTATATAAAAAAAACACATAATGTAAATTGAAATTCTTTTAATTAGTCTCATCTCTTCATATTTTATAAAAAAAGCCTGCAATTGCAGGCTTTTTATTAAAATTTTAAATATAATTTATAGAACAGGTATTCCATTAGATACCGTAATTGGAGCTACTCCGTAAACTTCAGTTGTGAAATTTACTAAGTTCGGGTGAGCAACAACTCCTTTCCAAAGTTCAGAATCTAAATATGTATCAACAGATTCGTTACTTTTAAAATAGTATACACCACCGAAAACTCCAGCATCTACATCTCCAATAAAAGTTTTTCCAATAAGACCATCAACATTCTCTGGTTTAAAATTTGGAGCTACCTCAGATCCAAGCTTTGCATGATCTTCAAGACTCATGTCCTCTAACTCATAATTCACTACAAGAGCCATCATGCCTTCAGCATCTGATGAATTATCAGATGTTTTACGGCAACATGCAAGACCATTTGAAACTTCAGAAATTGGAGCTACTCCGTAAACTTCAGTTGTGAAATTTACTAAGTTCGGGTGAGCAACAACTCCTTTCCAAAGTTCAGAATCTAAATATGTATCAACAGATTCGTTACTTTTAAAATAGTATACACCACCGAAAACTCCAGCATCTACATCTCCAATAAAAGTTTTTCCAATAAGACCATCAACATTCTCTGGTTTAAAATTTGGAGCTACCTCAGATCCAAGCTTTGCATGATCTTCAAGACTCATGTCCTGTAATTCGTAATTCACTAGAAGAACCATCATGTTTTCATGAGAAGATGCTTCTTCAGACTTTTTTTGATCAGTTTGATTACACGAAAGTGTAAAAACTGCAATTAAAAGAAATAAAATTTTTTTCATAACCGATTTGTTTTTATTAATTAAGGATGATAAATATAGGTTTTTTTTTGAAAAAAATAGATTTTTTATTGAATAGTTAAAAAGTTGAATATTACGAATATAAAATTGCAATATTTCATGTTGTTAAATACTGATAATCAACAACATAAAAAGTAAATTCAATTTTTTTTCGTATTTTATACTTATGCCAGTGATTAACTTTAAGAGTCCGCCTAAAAAAATAATTAGAAAATCCTTACAAAATATTCTAGTTAAAGATTATATGTCTAAAGAAATAGTTTCATTCCATAAATCAGACTCTATATTTGAAGTAAAAAGAGTTTTACTAGAAAAAAAGATATCCGGGGCTCCTGTAATAAGTAAGTCTGGAAAATTAATTGGCATTATATCAGAAACAGATATAATGAAACAAATTATTGATAGTAAATATTTCAATATGCCAATGTCAAGGACTACTGTTTCAAAGTACATGACAAAAAATGTAGATTATATTTCACCTAATGAAACAATTTTTGATGCCGCTGAAAAATTTTTAAGACTAAAAAGGAAAAGATTTCCAGTGATGGCTTCAAATAAAATTTTAGGAATAATTTCTAGAGTAGATATAATTGCTGCTGCACTTAAAATTAGAAGTAATTTTAATATACAATAAATTATAGCTTCTAATTCTTAATAATTTTAATTACAGCTCTGTTTTTTCCAGATTCAACTATTAAAAGATATATGCCTGATGAGGTATCTATTTTTAAATCAAAGAATCTTCCATTTAAAGTATTCCTGAATTGAATTATTCTTCCATTAATATCAGTTAATGTTATTTTAACATTATTATAAATAGCTCCCAAATCAATTGAGAAATCTCCAACAGTAGGATTTGGATATACTAGAGGTTTATACTGAAAATTATTTTCAATTAATCCTAAGGACGATTCAACAATATTTACCATATAATCTTCTGTTTCACCATATGCTGTTTCAGTGCATGCATCCGCAGGAACCTCAGTGCTCCAACTAGATTTTACTCTTAATATATGTTCACCTAAATTAGCATTTTCAGAAATTATTAGATCAACTATTTCAGTATATGATCCTGCTCCCTGCCCGGGTGCAATCAAATAATTATCTACAACAACCTCATCTGGGCTAAAATCTAAATCATCATTAAAATCTATCCATGCTTTTACATACTGACTTCCCCAACCAGTTGTCAATGTTAGTTGATTAGTTGATCCTTGCTCCAAATCAGTTATTAAATTCATAAAATCTCCATATCCTTCACATCCTGATACATTATTTATATCTCCAATTTGAACCAACTGAAACCCATCATTCTCTTCACAATTCATTGATGGTGTACAAAGAATATTAGCTTTAACCTCGTACATAAATCTATATGTCTCAGAAATATCATTGTTTTCACCTTCTGCAAATACTTTAAAATAAACTTTTGTTCCTTCCGCTTGATTTGGTATTGAAGAATCACTAACCCATATATTTCCAGAAGTATTTGTCATTGGAATAGTATTTACTACACTCGATATGTCAGCTGACCATTGAATGTAAGCATTTGAAATTTCTCCATCATAAGAGATTGTTGATGTTACAAACTGATCTATATCAACTTTTGGCTGAGTATCTGTAGGCTGATTTGTAATTCTAGTAGTTAATATTGATGGAAAATCTTCTCTACCATCTAAAGAAAATTCCCACAATCCTCTTCCCCAAGTAGCTGCCCTTAATGTGTTTGATCCATACATTATTTCTAATTCCATAACTGTCATGTTAGGCAGGTTTTCACTATGAGATGACCATGTATTCTCTGACATTGCTTTTTTATAAACACCTATCTCAGTGCCAAGATATATTGTTGAAGTATCTGTATGATCAATTACTACAGATCTTACAGGCATATTACCTAAATTATATGTTATATTCTGCCATGAAGCTCCCTGATTAGTAGTAATAAAAACTTTATTGTTATCATAACTATGAGTACCATAAGTAACAACAATCACATTATCATCATTAGGGTCGAAAGCAATATCTGTTACATATGCATTTGGAAGATTTCCTTTGATATCCGTGTAGGTATACCCTCCATCGGTAGATTTTTCTACTCCTTGATAACTAGAAACAACTAGGATATTTGAGTTATTTTCAGCAATTGCTGCCCTTGATATATTGCCAGAAAAACTTGGAGATCCCAATTCAGTCCAAGTTGAACCAAAATCTTCACTACTATACACTATATCATCCATTGTAAAAATTTTCATTTGATTATTAGGATCATATAATAGTGGAGCTATCCAATATCCATCAAGACCACCTGGATTAATTCCATCCTGAGTAATTCCCCCATCTTTAGTTCTTCTTTTTCCACCAAACTGAAAACTTCCAATCATCCAGTCATCATTCAAAGGATGTATAATTCCCTCCATACCATCAGCACCATAAAATTCAACCCAAGAGTTTTCAGTCTTTATGCTTGTTCCGTTATCTTGAGAACCCGATATTGTTCTTTCATGATTAGACTGGCTTAATCCAAGACAATAATTCTCACGGATTGATTGTCCTTCATAAATCTGCCATGTAACACCGTTATCTAAACTTTTACATAAAAAACCATCAGTATTAACCCAAAATACTCCATTTTCAGAACGAGATCCTCTAATATCTGCATGAACATATGTCCCAGTATTATTGTAATTAGCATTTCCTGTAGCCCAATATGTAGCTTGATTGAAAGTGACTCCGCCATCAGTACTTCTGTGAGTATCAATATCTCCAAATAACATATAGTTAGTATCAATATCACTAACAGCAAAAGCACCATAATTAGAAATTCCAGGATTAGATACTAAAGAAAAATTTTGGCCATTATCTGTTGACTTCCATACACCAGCACTACTACCTACATAAACACAATTAGAACAGGCAGCTGATACTGACAATTTTATGTCACTTGAATTTCCAACGATAGTATTTGATTTAGTAAATGTTAATCCGCCATCATTAGATATATATATTTTTGAGTCTTCATTATAAGCTGCCGAATAAACAATATTTTCATCAGTTGGATGGAAATGAATTTCATTAAAATCGTAATCCCATTCCCATGAATTTCCTGTAGGACAGTTTATCCAAGAATTTAAATTATCTGTAGAACGAAATAAACCTTCTGATGAGCCAATAAATACTAAGTCTGGTATAGTAGGATGATATGCAATCTTATAAACACTATCGTATGTTCCTAACCCACCCCAAGAAAGATTTTCTGGATTAAAATTTGTAATATTCCATGTGTCTCCTCCATCATTTGATTCATAAATACCATGAGTAACTCCGTTCTTAGAATTTCTAACATTTATAAGAATATAATTAGGATTATCAGGTGATACAGCCATAGTATTTACCCCCGCTGCAAATAAAAAATCTGTTGTATTAGTCCATGTGTTTCCCCCATCAAGAGTTTTCCAGAACCCACCACTTCTAGATCCTAAATATATTCTATTTGGATCATTAGGGTCTGAATAAAATGATTCTACCCTTCCTAATCCTACTGCATAATGTCCTGTTACTTGTTCTATATAATATGGTCCTAGCTCCTCCCAGCCATTATCAAATAACGATCTTTGATGCGGTATGTTATTTTTTAAATATTCTTTTGAAACAAAAAATGGATCTACATTGCTCCTATCACCTGAAGGATAAAACTTAGGCTCATTTTCATATAACCACCTATTGTAAGCTTTCCATCCTGATCCCTTAGCATTTTTATCAATATTTTGAAAATAGGATTCTGCTTCAGCAACTACTTCATATACATTTATTGAAGGATCATTAATCATTTCTTTCCA
>CAZBCJ010000089.1:0-4852 GCA_964490545.1 uncultured Flavobacteriaceae bacterium
GGTGAATTCTTAACAAAAGGAGGATATATCTCATCTATATATTCCTCATTTATATCTGTCATACTAAACTCTGAAATGCTTCTATCATATTTTGCTGATGTGTGATGTGCGTCGTTAATTATTTCCTTATAAATTGAATTTATAGTATAAATTCCTGTTTCTATTATGTTTGTATAGGTATTTCTTGGAAAGATCTCTGAAGGTCTTAGAAAAAAACCTAATAGTGGCGGATTTGATCCTAAATGAACTATTGAACTAAATACTGCCAGATTTGGAATACCTGTTTTAGATTTTGTGCCAATTAGATTAGCTGACTTATAGCCCGAACAACTATTGATAAGATTTATCCTAAATACCTTATCGAGTTCTTCAATATCTTCTTCACTATAATGAATCATTTATTTTTTAGTAGGAAATTAAATAGCAAACTAGCCATAATTGAGCCAATTACAGTTGCACCTAAATAATAAATAAAAAAATTGTGTGAAGCTACATTACTTAATTCTAGATCTGGGTTAATTAGGCTTAGCAATGAAGGGCCAAAACTAACAGCTGGATTAAAAACAGCGCCTGAAATATCTCCAACAGAAAAAGCTCCAGCAGCAACTGTTAATCCAATAGCCAATCCATAGTATTGGTTATTTTTAGTATCAGGATGTGTAGCAACATTAAGAATCACAAATACAAGTAGAAAAGTAAAGATTATTTCAGCTAATAAGAAACTAGTGGTGTCACTAGTATTAGAAACAACGGATAATGCATCTGCCCCAAGTAAAACAATTGAATAAGCAGCAGCAAAAGCTCCAATACATTGTGATAAGATGTATTTTAAACACTCTACAACAGACATTTCACCTCTGATGATCATTGCTAAACTCACTGCAGGATTGTAATGAGCACCTGAAATATGAAATCCCATATAAACAAGTATACTTAGTCCAATTCCTATTGCAATAGGATTTCCAGTTAAACCTATAATTAGAACTAGAAAGTAAGTCCCAATTCCTTCAATAATATATTTTTTCATAATACTAATTTTTTTCTATTTTTGTTTTCTACAATAAAAGTATCAATAATTTATAATAAAATAAGTGTCATGAAAAAATATTTAATAATCTTTACATTACTAGCCTTTACTTATTCATTTTCTCAAATTAAGACTCCACAACCTAGTCCAGCAACTTCAATGAACCAAATAGTTGGATTAACAGAAATTGAAGTTGAATATTCTAGACCTTCAATGCGAGGTAGAGAAATATTTGGAAATTTGGTTCCTTATAATAAAATATGGAGAACTGGCGCAAATGCAAGTACTAAAATTAGCTTTTCAGATGATGTAGTTATAAACGATAATAAAGTAAAAGCAGGAAAATATTCTATTTTTACTATCCCAAATGAATCAGAATGGGAATTCATTTTATATAATGACACTTCAGTTAGGGGGGTGCCAGGAGATTGGGACAACAATAATGTTGTTTTAAGTACAATGCTTGAAATAAAAAAGTTTCCTGAACCAATTTCAGTTGAAACCTTCACCATTGCTTTTGATGCATTAAATAATAATTATGCAGTTATGTTAATGATGTGGGATGATGTTTATGTGCCAGTTACTATCAATGTTCCAACTAGAGATATTGTAGAAAAAAACATCCAGGAAGTAATGAGTAAAAAACCTAAAGCATCTGATTATTATGCTGCTGCTGTATACTATATGCAAGAAAATGCTAATTTAAATATGGCTCTTGAATGGATGGATAAAGCTATGGAAATGTCTGAAAAACCACAATTCTGGCAATTAAGACAACAATCATTAATATATGCTGCAAATGGTGATTTAAAGGGAGCGATTAGAATAGCTAAGAAATCATTAGAAGCCTCAAAGATTGCCGGCAATCAGGACTATGTTAAAATGAATAAAGATTCAATAGAGGAGTGGAGTAATTAATTCCTTTGTGCTAGTTGTAATAAGCTAGAGATAGTAATAACAACAATACATCCAAAAACATTAAGCCATAAAAAAGGCATCCAGTCATTATACCACCCATAGATAATAATGATTTGAGTAATTATTGCAGCATAAAATATAGCATTAGATTTTATAAATTTTAAAAAGAATGCTATTAGAAAAATCCCTAGAACATTTCCATAGAATATTGATCCAATAATATTTACCAATTGAATCAGATTATCTGCTAAATAAGCAACACAGGCTATTCCAATAGCTATCATTCCCCATAAGAAAGTAAAAAACTTAGTTGACTTTACTAATTGATCGTCTGTAACATTTTTCTTATTTCTTTTATAGATATCTATGGCAGTTGTAGTTGCTAATGCATTTATCTCACTTGAGGTGGATGACATTGCAGCACTTAAAATAACAGCTAATAACAAGCCAATTAATCCCTTTGGCAGGTTATTTAAAATAAAAGTGATAAAAACATAATCTTTATCATTAGTTTCTACTTTAATGTTTTTCTCTTCAGAAGCTAAAGCTATAAGGTTTTTTGCTTCTAATCTGAGCTTTTTTTCTTTTAATTCTAATTCTGATAATCCGTATTTAGCATCATAATTACCTGACAAATAATTGTTTATTTGATACTGTTTCTCGTCAAATATGTTGTTAAGCTCTTTTTGAAGATTATTATAATCCCCTTCATAGCTTGAATTAGTAACTACTTCCACAGATTGAGGATTGAAGTTTATTGGAGAGGAATTAAATTGATAAAAAACAAAAACCATTACACCAATAAATAGGATAAAAAACTGCATTGGAATCTTTAATATTCCATTGAAAATCATTCCTAATTGCATTTCTTTTAATGATTTTCCAGATAAATATCTCTGAACTTGACTTTGATCAGTACCAAAATATGACATCATTAAAAAAGTTCCTCCTATCAAGCCACTCCAAATAGTATATCTATTTTCTAAATCAAAAGAAAAGTTTAAGACTTCAAGCTTAGAATTTATTCCTGCAATATCAACGGCACTTTTAAAATTGACATTTTCTGGCAGTAGATTTATAATTATAAATAGACTAATTATTAATCCTGTAAAAATTACTAACATCTGATACTTTTGAGTATAACTAACAGCTTTTGTGCCTCCAGAAACAGTATATATAATAACTAAAAGACCTAATATGATATTTAATGTTGTTAGGTCCCATCCTAATACTGAAGAAAGAATAATCGCAGGTGCAAATATTGTAATACCTGCTGAGAGACTTCTTTGAATTAGAAACAACAAAGCAGTAAGGGTCCTAGTTTTTAAATCAAATCTTTTTTCAAGATATTCATAGGCTGTGTATACCTTTAATTTATGATATATAGGGATAAATACCATACAAACAATGATAATTGCCAATGGAATTCCAAAATAAAATTGTATGAATCCCATACCATCGTGAAATGCTTGCCCAGGAGTTGAAAGGAATGTAATTGCACTAGCTTGAGTAGCCATTACTGACAATCCAATAGTCCACCATTTAGCTTGATTTCCAGCCTTAATATAATCTAAGGATGATTTGGCCCCTCGAGTTTTTATAGTACCATAAACAACAATTAATAAAAGAGTTGATACTAAAATTATCCAATCAATTAATTGCATTGCCTAGTAGTAATTAGTAATTAAGAAGAAAATAATAAAATAGATTAGGTTAGCTAAGATTATCAAATTATATAATTTATTCCATTTTAATTTTTCCATTGCTATTCTCTTCTAATCCAAATTTCATGCATAGGATCTCCCTTGCTACTATATCCAGAATGATTCCATTCATTGTTTTCAATAGAGTAACTGAATTCTAAACTTAGTCCAGCTTTAGAATTATCCCTTGAAAAGAACTCTATATTTTCAGTGTATATGCCATTAATTGTTGAATAGGTGCCTCCTCCAGTTCCCATAAACCTTTTTGTTTCAGTATTATATGCTATCCATTGGAATCTTTTCCCTGATAAAATCTTCATTGTTTTTCTAGGGCCACTAGTATCTCTCATTCGTTTATTTCCATCTCTAACCCTTCCTGCCATTAACCATGCACCTTGAAGTTCACCAGGAGAACCATCATCAATCCTGTAAAATGTCCAGTTGGATTCAGGAATTGATAAAGATGAATCAGTTAATTCAACCTCAAAGGTTACAACCTCTCCAACTCTTTCTGCATTTCCAGTATCAAATTCAACCTTTTCTGTCATCATATTTCCATTAAGCTTCCATGTTCCACCATTTGAGTATACAAATTCCCCTGATTTTGATTTGTAGATGCTTATTACTTGATATCCTTCAGCAAAAATTACTACACTTCTTAGTTTTTCACCATCCTCAGATATATGATTTCTTTCCCAAGCACCAATTAAACTTTGACTACTAGCACTTAGGCTACATAAAACGATTAATAATAAAAAAAACTTTTTCATTTAGCCCAATTATTTTGAATTTTCATCACTTGTTCAATAACATCTCTTACAGCCCCCATTCCACCATTTTTATGAGAAACATAGGAGCAAAGATTCTTTACTTCAGGTGTAGCATCTTGAGGACAGCAAGGTAAACCAACTATTTTTAGTATGGGTATATCTGGAATATCATCCCCCATAAAGAGTATATTCTTTTTATCTATATCATATTTTTTTATAAATGAATTTAGTGGTTCAATTTTATTATCTGAACCAAGATGTATTTCCTTAATTCCTAAGCTTTCAAATCTTTTCCTTATACTTTCATTAGTCCCCCCTGAAATTATACACATATTATAACCGCTTTCAATAGCTGCTTTTAATGCATAACCATCCTTAACATTCATTTTTCTTAGCAAATTACCCTCAGGGTCAATTAACAGAGATCCATCAGT
>CAZBCJ010000090.1:0-4850 GCA_964490545.1 uncultured Flavobacteriaceae bacterium
TAGAAGACCACCTGAATTATTAACTAGAGATGTTGTTGCTAGAGCAATTAATGCTGAGGTTAAAGCTGGTAGAGGATCAGAGCATGGAGGTGCTTATTTGGATATAGCTACACAAAGATCATCTGAAGATATAAAGAAAAAACTTCCATCTATGTATCATCAGTTTAAGATATTGGCTGAACTAGATATTACTAAACAACCTATGGAAGTTGGTCCAACATGTCACTACTTTATGGGAGGTATTAAAGTAGATGCTGAGACATCTATGACTATAGTAGATGGACTATTTGCTTGTGGTGAGGCTGCAGGAGGAATGCACGGTGCTAACAGGCTTGGTGGAAATTCTTTATCAGACCTTCTTGTCTTTGGAAACTTATCTGGAATGGAGGCTGCAAAATATTCAAAGAAATTAAAATCTATACCTGAAGCAGATAATGATGATATTAAAAGAATTATTAGAAATGCAACATCTATTTTAAATAGAGAGAAGGGAAATAATCCTTATTTAATACATGAAGATCTTCAAAAAAATATGCAAGATAACGTGGGTATTATTAGAACTAAGAAAGATATTCAAGATGGAATTAATAAAATTGAAGAAATGAAATTACAATTCCAAGATGTTAAAGCTCCAGGATCAAGCCAGTTTAATCCAGGATGGCACGAAGCTCTAGCACTTAGAAATTTACTGATTTCTTCAGAATCTGTTGCAAGGTCTGCTCTATTAAGAGAAGAGAGTAGAGGAGCACACACAAGAGAAGATTTTCCTTCTGAAGGAGATGAATGGTTAGAGTATAATATTATCAATAAAAAAGGGGTTAATGGAGAAATGCAAACAATTAAAGTTAAAAGATCTGAACCGGACAATGAACTTAAAAGAATTGCAAACTCGTCTATAGAAGACCTAGAGAAAGAGGTTAAAATTGATCAAAATAAATTATAATCTACAACATGAAGGAAAGAGATTTTAAAATATATAGAGGGGATGATGAAAAGGGTGAGTTAGTTAGCTATAAGTGTAATGTCTCAGAAGGCATGGTAGTTCTTGATGTCATTCATAGGATTCAGGCAGATCAAGCTAATGATCTTGCATGCAGATGGAATTGTAAAGCAGGAAAATGTGGTTCATGCAGTGTTGAAATTAACGGCAAACCAAGACTTGCTTGTATGACAAGAATGAATGAGTTTGAAGAAGATAAAACTATTATAATTACACCTTTGAAATCTTTTCCAGTTATGAGAGATCTTGTGACTGATGTATCATGGAATTATAAACAAAATCAAAAAATATTGCCTTTTTCTCCTTCTGAAAAAGACAAAGAAAAAGATTTTGTTATGATGCAGAAAGATCTAGACAGAGTTCAACATTTTAGAAAGTGTATAGAGTGCTATCTATGTCAAAACATGTGTCACGTAATTAGAGATAATGAAGGAAAAGATAAATTTGCAGGTCCAAGATTTATGGTTAGACTTGCCAGTTTAGAAATGCATCCTATGGATAGAGCTGATAGGATTAAAGAAATAAAAGAAGAACACGGATCAGGCATGTGCAACATAACTAGATGTTGTACTGAGGTTTGCCCTGAAGAAATTCAGATTACTGATGATGCAATAATTCCACTTAAGGAAAGGGTTGTTGATAGATACTATGATCCTGTTATGATGCTTTTTAATAAACTTTTTGGCAAGAAAAAGAAAGAAATTGCTGATTAAGCTTTATCTATTCCAATGATATTGCAGTAATGTATAGCAACTTAATGAAGGCATCTTTTAACAAATAATTCAATTTAAAATAAATTCTTGGATTAAATCCCAGCCTGCTCTAACATCAAGTTCTTCGGGGAAATAACTAACTTTTTCAGGAGATCTTCTTTTAAGGAAACTTCCTGAGTCATATTTTTTATTTTGATTTGAATCAAACAGAATCCTAATATAATATTTTCCAGCATCTATATGTCGGAATTCTATTGGGTTTAAATCCTCAACATATTGTTCATATTTAACCTCTCCAACTCTATCAACTAGCTGAATTATCATAGGAGTAACAGCATTTTTTAATGTTAATCTTAAATTTCCATAATCATCATATGTTTTTGTTTTTAACTTATAAAATAAGGTGTCATTAGTATTGCCATAATAGTCTTCTATGGCTGATGGCAAAAACTCAAAACTATAGGATTGATCTTGATCTTTAGAGATATTAAATTTATAGATGTTATTTATAGTATCTAGCTCGTGTGTGAAGGGGACTTGAATGGAATCTTTATCAAGCACTTGTATTCTTTTAACATCAATTTTATTGTAGGGTATATTTGCATGTAATTCTAGATTCTCATCAAATTTTAACACATTACTCTGCAAGGATTTAATTTGCAATGAATCTATTTTATTTTTTCTTAGATTGATTTTAAATGTGTCTATTTTTGTTTTAGTTGAAACTAAAAATTTAATTGAATCTAAGTCTAGTGATGACTTTAACCAATAATATAGCGTATCTGAATCTCGATCTTTTATTATTCTGTTTTCTAATTCTAGATCAACTGGTTCTATCAAATCAATTTTAAATTTTTCTATTTCACCCTCAAAACCAAAAGCAAATGAATTTTTTGTTTTCTGTTTAGGATTACTTATTTTAAACGGGAGATCTTCTTTAAATATTTGAATTTTGGCAGTGGAGTCTTTTGGAATTTGTACAAAAGTTTTAGCAAATCCAATCTTGTCTGATTTGGCTTGAAATATGTAATCTCTTTCACTTTCATCTTCCTTTAACGCGATTAATAAGTAATTCCCAGTTTTTAAATTTTCTAGTCTAAATGTTGATGTACTATCTACCACTTTAGTGATGTATTTTGGTTTTTTCATATATACAATGGAATCATTGTAGGATGAATCTACCTCATATAGTAACACATTTATTCCTTCCTCAACCTCTCTTTCTAATGCATCTTTTACGTACCCTTTAATTATTAGTGAATCAATGTATTTTCCAGTTGAAAAGACATATTTAAAGTTTGAATAGGGATTTCCTTCATTATTGTCTTCAATGCTTTCTCCAAAATTAAAACTATAGGTTGTATTGGGGCTAAGAGAGTCTAGTCCCTTAATTGCAAGATCTTTACTTGCAGATCCAACAGGTATTATTTCAGGGATAGGGTCAATAGGAGGCGAAATAATTAATTCCTTTTGTAAGTTTCTAATTTTTATATATTCATCAAAAAGAATGTTGACTTCTGAACTATTAAAATTATTTGAAAAATTTTCAGGTTCAGATTTTATAATTACTGGAGGTGTAGTATCAAAATCTCCACCTGATGGTCTACCTCTATTTGCACATGAATTTAGCGTTACAAGTACTACAATCCCAATAATATATTTTAACTCTTTCATGGATTCAATACAAATTAACGTATAATTTTAAAAAAAAGCATTCCTTTAGTTAAAAGCGTTTTATATTTTTGTAGCATGAGTTCTATGGATGATAAATTCAAAAAAGTAATTTCCCACGCTAAAGAATACGGTTTTATTTTTCCTAGTAGTGAAATCTATGATGGATTAAGTGCTGTATATGACTATGGACAGAACGGAGTTGAATTAAAAAATAATATCAAAAATTATTGGTGGGCATCTTTAGTTCAAATGAATGATAATATTGTGGGCCTTGATAGTGCAATATTTATGCACCCACTTATATGGAAAGCCTCTGGACATGTTGATGCATTTAATGATCCATTAATTGATAATAAAGATTCTAAAAAAAGATATAAAGCAGATGTATTAATAGAAGAATACTGTCAAAAGATTGAGTCAAAAATAAACAAGGAAATAGCTAAAGCAAAAAAGAGATTTGGCAATAATTTTGATGAAAAGAAATTTATTGCTACAAACGATAGAGTTGTTGCATATAAGGAAAAAATAGCATCTATTACTTCCCAAATGACCAAAGCTCTTGAAGAAGATTATTTAAAATCTTTAAAAAAATTAATAGATGATTTAGAAATTGTTGATCCAATATCTGGATCTAAAAATTGGACTGATGTTAAACAATTTAATTTGATGTTCAGCACCAAAATAGGATCAACAAATCAATCAAGTTCTGATCTATATTTAAGACCTGAAACTGCACAAGGAATTTTTGTAAACTTTTTAAATGTACAGAAATCAGCTAGAATGAAAATTCCATTTGGGGTAGCTCAAATTGGAAAAGCATTTAGAAATGAGATAATTGCACGGCAGTTTGTTTTTAGAATGAGAGAATTTGAACAAATGGAGATGCAATTTTTTGTAAGACCTGGGACACAGATGCAGTGGTATGAAAAGTGGAAGAATAACAGAATGAGCTGGCATTTATCACTAGGACTAAGTAAAGATGATTGTAGATTTCATGATCATATTAAATTATCTCACTATGCTGATGCGGCATGTGACATAGAATATAACTTCCCCTTTGGTTTTAAGGAACTTGAGGGTATTCATTCAAGAACGGACTATGATTTATCTCAGCATGAAAAACATTCAGGCAAAAAACTTCAATACTTTGATACGGAGCTTAATAAAAGCTATATCCCTTACGTAGTAGAAACATCTATTGGACTTGATAGAATGTTTTTAGCAGTCTTATCAAATTCTCTTGTTGAGGAAGAATTAGATAATAATTCGTCTAGAACTGTACTAAAAATTCCATCTATTTTATCTCCATACAAAGCAGCTATATTGCCTTTAGTAAAAAAGGATGGCTTGTCTGAGATTGCCAGAGATCTTTATAATAAGTTAAAAACCGAGTTTAACATTATTTATGATGAAAAGGATGCTGTTGGGAGAAGATATAGAAGGCAGGATGCCATAGGAACTCC
>CAZBCJ010000091.1:0-4808 GCA_964490545.1 uncultured Flavobacteriaceae bacterium
TCATCACTTGTTTTTGATTTGTTTTTTTCTAACCCTAACACATCAAAGACAAATTCGTTTAGTTTTATTTTGATGTCTTCAAGATCATTTTTGCTAATTCCTGCCTTTTCAGTTTTAACTAGATTTATGAATTTTACTACATCAAAAATCTGTGCAATTAAAATAGGTGTATTGAAATCATCATTCATTGCCCCGTAGCAATTACTTATCCAATCTTTAACATTAAAATCTGTTTTACTTGAAACTTTCAAATTATCCACATTATCAATAGCGTCCATTAATTTGTTATATCCTTTTTCGGAAGCAACAAGAGCATCATTACTTAGATCAAGAATACTTCTATAATGAGCTTGCATCATAAAAAATCTTATCACACTTGGAGAAAAAGCTTTGGACAAAATTTTATTATCACCTGAAATAATTTCTTTTGGTAAAACACTATTTCCAGTTGATTTAGACATTTTACTTCCGTTAAGGGTTAGCATATTTGCATGCATCCAATAATTTGCTGGATTTGTATTAAAACATGCATTTGCTTGAGCAATTTCACATTCGTGGTGAGGGAACTTTAAGTCCATTCCACCTCCGTGAATGTCAAACTTCTCTCCTAAATATTTACTACTCATAGCAGTACATTCAAGATGCCATCCGGGAAAACCTAGACTCCAAGGAGAATGCCATTTCATTATATGTTGAGGCTCTGCTTTTTTCCAAAGTGCAAAATCTTGAGGATTTTTTTTATCAGATTGGCCATCTAATTTTCTTGTGTTATGTATTAGATCTTCAATATTTCGTTTGCTTAAAATTCCATATTTTTTCGATTTATTATATTCTATAACATCAAAGTATATGGAACCATTTTTTTCATAAGCCAATTTTTTGTCTAACATTCTTTTAATCAACTCAATTTGCTCAATAATATGTCCTTGTGCAGTAGGTTCTATACTAGGAGGCATTAAATTGAATTTTTTTGTGCAATCATGAAAGTCGTTAGTATATTTTTGAACTACTTCCATTGGTGCAATTTTTTCAATCCTAGCTTCTTCAGTAATTCGGTCTTCAGTATTATCGTCAACCATATGCCCCACATCAGTTATATTTCTCACATATCTTATTTTCTTACCGATATGATTTAGATATCTATATATAGTATCAAATGAAATAAAAGTTCTTAAATTTCCAAGATGAACATTGCTGTAAACTGTTGGTCCACACACATACATTCCTACATATCCTTTAGTAATAGTCTTGAATAATTCTTTTTTTCCAGTTAGAGAATTGTAGATTTTTATGCTATTACTTTTGTCAGAAGGCATTTAATAAAATTACATTTTATAGACCATTAAATGAAGTTTCTAGTTGAATATATTTTAAGAATTCATCTTTGGCTGTTTGATCATATTTAAATTTTCCACCAAATTCAGATGTAATTGTACTACAATCAATATCTTTTATTCCTCTTGAGTTAACGCATAAGTGTTTTGCATCAATAACACATGCAATATCTTCTGTTTTTAAAACCTCTTGAAGTTCTGAAACTATTTGTTTAGTGAGTCTCTCCTGAACTTGAGGTCTTTTTGAATAATATTCAACTATTCTATTAATTTTAGATAATCCGATTACTGTTCCACTAGAAATATAAGCTACGTGAGCTTTGCCAACAATTGGAAGTAAATGATGTTCACATGTTGAGTAGACATTTATGTTTTTCTCAACTAACATTTCGCCATAATTATATTTGTTTTCAAATGTGGAAGATTTTGGCCTTAATTCTGGGTTAAGACCAGAAAAAATTTCTTTCACAAACATTTTAGCTACTCTTGCTGGGGTTCCCATTAGACTATCATCATTTAAATCTAGTCCAAGAGTATACATAATTTCTCTAATATTCTTTTTTATAATTGATGTTTTTTCTTCATCTGATTTTTCAAATGCATCTTCTCTTATAGGAGTTACATCTGAGGTTTGAACGTGGTCTTCACCAAGTTCTTCATTATTTGAAATAAATTTTTCCAGTTTCATTATCTATTAATTAATATTATTTTAATCTGTACAAATATAATGAAATATCATTCCTATTCTTATATTCAATATAATAAAATCAAACTTATTGATATTAAGTAAATTTACCCTTATTTGAAAAAAATAAATTAAATTAGCGTCTTTCTAACTACACATATTTTAATGAGAAAAATTATATTTTTTTTTTCTATTGTTATTTTTTCAAACATTGGAGCTGTAATCGCTCAAAATGATTTAAAAAAACATAATGAGTGGGTTACTCACTATCCATCAAATGTGGATTTGCCATTTTCTAAGTCGGAACTCAATAAATTGGAAGAAGCATATGGTCAAAACTTAAATGATCAAATTTTAGAAAGACCTGTTAGGGTAAAAGACATAAAAGATATTCTTAGAAATAGGGTTGATATATATCATGAAAATATTAAGGATGTATCTACAATCCCATTATTATCTAATGTTCCAATTTTTAATATCTATAATCACAAGCTTAACAGACCTATTTTTAATAGAAACAATTTTAACCCACTCTTATACAATTTTAATTTCTTTTTAAAGACAAAACAGATATATAGAGTAGATAATACTAATTATCTTATTGTAATTAAACCCAGAGAACTAAAATGAGAAAGTTTACTTTAAATATTCTTTGGATTTTTTTACTTATCCCGTTTTTGGGTTATTCTCAGGATGTGCTGATTAGTGATGAAGGAACAGTAGTTGTATGCTCTGGAAATTTTTATGATTCAGGCGGAAATGCAGGAAATTATACAAGTAATGAAAATTATACAATAACAATATGTCCTGAAAATTCAGGACAAATGGTACAGCTAGATTTTACTTGGTTTAGTACTCAGACGAATGCTGATATTTTGACAATTTACAATGGTGATGATGACTCAGCCCCAGCTACGACCTATTCCGGACCAAATACTGCAAGTCCAGGGTTTGTTGCTGCTGATAATGCAACTGGCTGTCTTACAATTAATTTTACAAGTGACAATGCAGCTTCTTCTAGTGGTTGGGAAGCAGAAATAAGCTGTTATGAGCCTTGTCAGGATATTACAGGGTCTATCGATAGCACTACTCCTGCTCCTGATACTGATGATAATATACTGGTTTGTCCAGGTGGACAAGTTGATTTTTTTGGATCAGGTACTTTTTCAAATTCTGGGGCTGATGCTACATATACTTGGGATTTCGGAGATGGAGCTTCTGCTACGGGTCAAAATGTAACTCATGTCTTTGAAGAATCTGGAATTTTTTCTGTTGGTTTAACAATTACTGACACCAATCCACTTGGATGTTCATCAGAGCAAGTTGGTCAAATTGTTCTTGTTGCCCCTTCGATTGACTTTACTGGAACAGAGGCTACAAAACCTGACTTATGTTTCGGTGATTCAACAACTATTTTAGGTGTAGCAGAAACAACACAATTAGAAGATTGTGCACCAGAAATTTTTGAACAAACTTGGCTACAAGATACTCAGTCTACAGGAACAGGAGTTTCTTATGAATCTACAATTGATGTAGAATGCTATGCTGATAATCTTACCTTAACAGATATTTCACAACTCATACAAATATGTGTTGTTATTGAGCATTCTTTTATAGGAGATTTAGATATGTATTTAACTTCCCCTACTGGACAAACAGTTTATTTTGCGCAATATGGAGATGGTAATGATCCAGGATATTATTTAGGTCAACCTATTGATAATGATTCTACTGGAAATCCTGGAGTGGGGTGGAATTATTGTTTTGCTCCTACTTCAACACAAGATATTTCAACTGCTGCAACTTCAGCAAATACGGTTCCTGCAGGAACTTATGGAGCATCAGGGAGTTCTTCTTTTGCTGATTTAATTGGATCTCCATTAAACGGGGATTGGACATTTACAGTTGTTGATTCATGGGCAATTGATGATGGAACACTATTCTCATGGAATCTTGATTTTGATCCTTCATTATCTGCTCCTCCATCACAAATAGTTTCTCAAGAATGGAATGATGATACTTCAATAACATCTGTTGACGGTAATAATATTGTTGTTACACCGACAGAGGCTGGTGAACATTGTTATACATATGTTGTTCTAGATGATTTTGGATGTGAGTATAGTGAAACCGTTTGTATTACTATGGCAGAAGAAATAATTACTGAATCTCCAGAAAATTTAAATATATGTGATGATGCTACTAATTCATTCATTTTTGACTTTACTCCTAATGAGGATTTGATTTTATCTATTGCACCCGATCCCAGCCAATTAACGGTTTTATTTTATCAATCTAATGAGGATGCTGAGAGCGAATCTAACCCGATTGGTAATATTGATAGTTTTGATGGTAGTGATGATCAGATGATATATGCTAGGATTGATTATGCCGATACAAATTGTTATGAGATATCATCTTTTATGTTAAATGTTATTCCATATCCTGAAATTAATGATATAGATGATCAAACTCTATGTGATACTGTAGGAAATGGAGAGGTTGAATTTGATTTAAATTCACTTACACAAGATATTTTAGGAGATTTAGAAGTTTCTGACTATACTACAACATATTATTTATCGGAATCCGATGCTGAAAATTCATCTAATGAATTAAGTAGTACTTATGCTATAACAGATGGTCTATCTATTTATACTAGAGTAGATGCTTTAGATACAGGATGTGGTATTTATACAACAGATCCAATAATTACTTTTACAGTTCTTCCAGGGGATGATTCTTCATTTGTATTGACTGCCACATGTGATGGTACTACTGCGGAGATA
>CAZBCJ010000092.1:0-4742 GCA_964490545.1 uncultured Flavobacteriaceae bacterium
GCCATTTTTTGAATTGATTGTGCCCATTTTACAGGAGATGTTAATTGAGCTATTAAATTTTCTTTTATTTTTATTTCATCTGAGACGGCAAATGATGTTACATTTTGATAAATTGGACATAAGGGCTTATTAAATGTAGTATTATTAATTGCATTCTCCAGTTCTTGTTTTGCTTCTTCCATTAGAGGAGAATGGAAGGCTCCTCCAACTGGTAATACAAGAGCTCTCCTTGCCCCTTGTGTTCTTAATTTTTCACAAGCTAGATCAATGGCTTTAATTTCACCTGAGATTACTAATTGTCCTGGACAATTATAGTTTGCAGCTACCACGACCCCTTCAGTCTCTTCACATATATTTTCTACCACACTATTCTCTAATGAAAGAACAGCAGCCATTGTTCCAGGATTATTATCACACGCCTTTTGCATAGCTTGAGCTCTGGCTGATACTAACATTAGCCCATCTTCAAAACCTAGGGTATTATTTGCTACTAGTGCAGAAAATTCTCCTAGTGAATGGCCCGCTACCATATCAGGCTTAAAATTACTGCCTAGTGTTTTAGATAAAATTACTGAATGTAAAAAAATTGCAGGTTGAGTCACTATAGTTTGTTTTAAATCTTCTGGTGAGCCATTAAACATTATTTCAGTTATATCAAATTCTAAAATGCTATTAGCCTTTGCAAATAAATCTTTTGCTAAGGGGAAATCATTATATAAATCTAAACCCATTCCAGAATACTGCGCGCCTTGACCAGGAAATATATATGCTTTCATAATAATTAAATATAGTTTAAATTATTTTTTTTCATAAGTCTCATAAGTAAATGAATGATCATGTTTTTGATCAATATCATGAAAAGTTTTAGCTACAAGCCTCCATTTATTTAGATTTAATTCTGGGAAAAAAGTATCTGCTTCAAAAGTATTGTGAACTCTGGTAAGCTCTATTTTATCTACAAGATTAATGCCAAGTTTATAAATTTCACCACCTCCTATAATATATGGGTTAGAATCATTTTTACTAATTTCTATTGCATCGGAAATATTATTTACAAGAATTACTTCATCAGGGACATTAAGATCCTTTTTATTAGAGACTACTATGTGTGTTCTGTTAGGAAGTAATTTTGGAAATGTATCAAATGTTTTTCTGCCCATAATTATATAGTGCCCTGATGTTAGACTTTTAAATCTTTTTAGATCATCTGGTAGATCCCAAATAAGTTTATTGTTTTTTCCAATTGCATTATTTTCAGAAGCTGCAACAATTATAGTAAGACAATTTTTTTTTGATTTCATAATATTATTAGACAGCTACATCTCCTTTTATGTGAGGATCTGGATCATAGTTAATTAATTTAAAATCTTCAAAGCTGAAATTAAATATATCAGTAATTTCTGAATTAATCTCTATAGTTGGCAGTTGTTTTGGAGATCTAGTTAACTGTAATTTTACTTGATCAAAATGATTAGTATAAATATGTGCATCTCCAAATGTATGTATAAAGTCTCCAGGCATATATCCACATACTTGAGCAATCATTAGAGTAAATAGAGAATATGAAGCAATATTAAATGGAACACCTAAAAAAACATCAGCACTTCTTTGATAAAGCTGACACGATAATTTTCCATCATTTACATAAAACTGAAAAAGTGCATGACACGGAGGCAGGGCTGCTTTACCTTCAGAAATATTTTCATTAAATGATTTTGAGGTGTCAGGTAGAACAGATGGATTCCATGCTGATACAAGCATTCTCCTACTATTAGGATTTTTCTTTAAATTATCAATTAGTTCTTTTATTTGATCAATATTATCACCATTCCAATTTCTCCATTGAAATCCATAAACAGGGCCTAAATCTCCATTTTCATCAGCCCATTCATTCCATATTCTTACACCATTTTCGTTTAGATATTTGATATTAGTATCACCATTAAGAAACCAGAGTAGTTCATATATAATTGATTTTAAATGCAATTTTTTTGTAGTAAGCATTGGGAATCCTTTACTTAGATCAAATCGCATCTGGTAGCCAAAGACACTTTTTGTTCCAGTACCAGTTCTATCTTCTTTAAAATCACCCTTTTCTAGAACGTGTTTTACAAGATCTAAATATTGTTTCATAGGAAAATTTTCTTGCTAATAAAAATAAAAATTGATCTATAAGAGAAATAATAAAAGCGACAAAAGTTATTAACTTTTTACCCAATTATCATCCCTGCGATAGTAGCAGATAATAGTGATGCAATTGTTCCTCCAATTAATGCTTTAAAACCAAATTTAGATAAATTTTTTCTTTGACCTGGAGCTAATGATCCAATACCTCCAATTTGAATTCCAATAGAAGCAAAGTTAGCAAATCCACAAAGCATGTATGTAGCTATGATTATTGATTTTTGATAATTTAGATGAATAAGATTAGATGCTTCTTTTAGCTCAGCTAGTTGAATATATCCAATAAATTCACTTGCTACTATTTTTATTCCAAGTAGTTGCCCCATTAATGTTATATCTTCTGTAGCAACTCCAATAAGCCACATAAGCGGAGCTAATAAATATCCTAGAATAAGTTCAATAGATAGGGTTTCATAAACAGTATTATTGTTGATCCAATCATTTATTTGAATAAGATTTCCAAATGTATCAAGGATATAGTTTCCCATTGCAATAAAGGCCAAGAAAACAAGAAGCATTGCAGCAATATTTGCTGCTAATTTCAATCCTTCAGTTGTTCCGTTAGAGATAGCATCAAGGAAATTTGCACCAATCTGTTCTTGAGAAATATTAACATTTGTGTCAATTTTTTCTGTTTCAGGGTAGAGTATTTTAGATATTACTATTGCCCCTGGTGCAGCCATAACAGATGCTGTTAAAAGATGTTTAGCATAAAACACTTTCAATTCCGGATCATCTCCGCCTAAAAATCCAATATATGCAGCTAATACTCCACCAGCAACAGTTGCCATACCTCCAATCATAACTAGCAGAATTTCTGATTTAGTCATCTTTTCAAGGTAGGCTTTAATCATCAGCGGTGATTCTGTTTGTCCAAGAAAAATATTACCTGCAACACTCAGACTCTCTGGCCCTGATATACCTAATACTTTTGATAGTAACAAAGCCATCAGTTTAACAACTTTTTGAATTATCCCAAAATAAAATAAAACAGATGTTAGGGCTGCAAAAAATATAACTGTAGGTAAAATTGCAAAAATAAAGACATCGCCAAAATTATCTAGACTAACTAAATCTCCAAATAGAAATTTAGTTCCCTCCATTGTAAACTCTAATATTTTTACAAAGATTTTTCCAGCAAATTCAAATATGGCTTGAACCCATGAAATTTTTAGCACACTAATTGCAAGAATTAATTGTAGTAATAATCCAAATGATGTTGCTTTCCAGTTTATTGCTTTCCGATTATTACTTAAAAGGAATGAAATAAAAATTAAGAAAGCCATTCCAATAATTCCTCTAAACAATGTTTGAATTGTAAAACCTGAGCTTTGTATTATTTCATTTCCATCAATATTTTGTGAAAATGCAGTTGTAGAAAATAAGATAGCTACAATTATTAGTACTATAGATCTAAATTTACCTGTTAGATATTTCATCTCTTATTTTTGCTGCTGTTTCATAATTCTCATTTTGAACAGCAATTTTTAATAATTTCTGAAGTTCATCAATAGTTTTATCTTTAAAATCTTCAGAATTTGCTAATGTTGTCTCTTCAGAGAATAATTCTTTAAACAAAATTTTGTCTTCTTCATCATATTCTTCAATTTCAATTATGATTCCAGCTTTTTCCAGTATATTTTCATAAGTAAAAATTGGAGCATCAAATCTTGTTGCTAGAGCTATTGCATCACTAGTTCGGGAATCAATTATTTCTTCAATTCCATCTCTATCACAAATTATACTAGAGTAAAAAACTCCATCAACCAGTTTATGTATTATGACCTGTTTGACAATTATGTCGAATCTTTCACAGAAACTTTTGAATAAATCATGAGTTAATGGTCTAGGAGGTTTAATATCTTTTTCAATAGCAATAGCAATAGATTGGGCCTCATATGTTCCTATTACAATTGGAAGTTTTCTCTCTCCATCAAGTTCACTTAGAATTAGTGCATAAGCCCCATTTTGAGTTTGGCTATATGAAATACCATTTATTAAGAGTCTAATTAATTCCATTTAATGAATCACTAGGATTATTAACAAATGTAATATTTTTAATCAAATAGAAAAATGCTTAGGCATTTTCAGACTTGAAAGTTTTTAAACCTTCAATTAATTTTGGAACAACTTCAAAAGCATCACCCACTATTCCATAGTCAGCTGCTTTGAAAAACGGAGCGTCTGGATCATTATTTATAACTACCTTGACTTTTGAAGAATTTATTCCAGCTAAATGTTGAATTGCACCTGAAATTCCTATAGCAATGTATAAATTTGAAGAAACCAATTTCCCAGTTTGACCAACGTGCTCACTATGAGGTCTCCATCCTAAATCTGATACAGGCTTAGAGCATGCAGTTGCTGCTCCCAATACATCTGCTAAATCTTCAACCATCCCCCAGTTTTCAGGACCTTTCAGTCCTCTTCCTCCAGAAACTACTATTTCAGCATCTGCAATAGTTACCTTATTAGATGCTTTTTCAGTAGATTTTACATCAACTTCAGAAGATGCTAAAGTGACTTCAAATGTTTCTATTTGGGCACTGGTTTTATTT
>CAZBCJ010000093.1:0-4642 GCA_964490545.1 uncultured Flavobacteriaceae bacterium
ATAAAAAATGAGATTTAAAAAAACTTTTTAGATTTCATTAGAAGGTAACTATTATTATATTTGTTAAACCTAACTATTTAAAATGAACATCTCTTATAATTGGCTCAAAGAATTTTTAAAAGTAAAGGATTCTGTTGAAGAAACTGCAAATATACTAACAGAATTAGGGCTAGAAGTTGAAGGCATTTCTAATTTTGAGTCAATTAAAGGTGGTTTAAAAGGAGTTGTTGTCGGAAAAGTTAAAACGTGTAAAAAACACCCTAATGCCGATAGACTAAAGCTAACAACTGTTGATATAGGTCAAAAAGAAGATATTCAAGTTGTTTGTGGCGCCGAAAATGTTGATTCTAATCAAACTGTTGCTGTTGCAACCGTAGGAACTAAAATATATACAAATGAAGATTATTGGACCATAAAAAAAAGTAAAATCAGAGGAGAGGTTAGTAATGGGATGATATGTGCTGAAGATGAATTAAATTTAGGAGAATCGCATGAGGGAATAATG
This sequence comes from uncultured Flavobacteriaceae bacterium, assembly GCA_964490545.1. Classification (GTDB taxonomy): domain Bacteria; phylum Bacteroidota; class Bacteroidia; order Flavobacteriales; family Flavobacteriaceae. Next base: position 506 of record CAZBCJ010000093.1, read on the forward strand.
GTGCTAGACGATAAATATAAAGCTGGAACACCTCTTGATAAAATTTTTAAAATAGAAAATGATTCAATACTTGAAATTGGTTTAACGCCTAATAGGTCTGATGCTATAAGCCACTATGGAACAGCTAGAGATCTTAGAGCTGGATTACTACAAAGAGGAAAAAAACTAGAACTAATAAGACCGTCCGTAACTGATTTTAATATTGACAAGAAAACAACAAATATTAAAGTTCAAGTTGACAATAGCTCATTAGCGCCTAGATATTGTGGGGTAGTGATTGAGAATATAGTAGTAAAGCAGTCACCACAATGGCTTATAAATAGATTAAAATCTATTGATGTTTCCCCAATTAATAATATTGTTGATATAACTAATTATGTTTTACATGACATAGGGCAACCTCTTCATGCTTTTGATTATAATAAAATATCTGAAGACAAAATAACAGTCAAAACCCTTAAAAATGGCACTAAATTCGTGACTCTAGATGGGGTTGAGAGAAAATTAACCAACAATGACTTAATGATTTGTAGCGGGAATAAACCCCTATGTTTAGCAGGAATTTATGGAGGCTTAAATTCAGGAGTTACCGAAAAAACTAAGTCCATTTTCTTAGAAAGTGCTTATTTTGACCCCACAACAATTAGACAATCTTCAAAATATCATGGGTTTAATACTGATGCATCATACAGATTTGAAAGAGGTGTTGATCCAAACATAACTAAACTAGCATTAAGAAGAGCATGTATATTAATTAAAGAGATTTGTAAAGGCTCTATGATATCTAGTGAGATAATAGACATATATCCAAAAAAGATTGATGATAAAAAGCTTCTTATTCGTTTTGATAACATAGAAAATCTTATTGGAAAAAAAATTGACCGTGAAATCATTAAAAGAATAATTACATCTCTAGATATGAAAATAGAAAGCATTACTGAATCAAATCTTGGCATCTCAATACCGCCTTATAGAAGTGATGTGACTAGAGAAGCAGATATTGTAGAAGAAATATTAAGAATATATGGATATAATAATATTGAATCTTCTACAAAAATAAACAGATCCTTAATCCCTCATGATCAGTTGTCAAGAAATGATTTTGAAAATAAAATTTCTAATCATTTAGTTTCATTAGGATTTTTTGAAATAATAACTAATTCTCTTACTCCACCAAAATACAACACCAATAACAAGAACATCCAAGAGTCTTTAAATATAAATGTTATTAATTCATCTAGCTCTGATCTTTCAATGCTAAGAAATTCATTAATGTTTTCTGGAATTGAAGCTTTATCTTATAATATTAATAGGAAACAAACTAATTTAAAAATGTTTGAGTTTGGTAAAGATTATATCAAACAAGACGATAAATACGTTGAAGAAGAGAAATTATGCCTTTTTATAACTGGAGATAAAACATCTAAAAATTGGAACAGTAATTTAGAAAAAAGTGACTTTTATTTTATTAAAGGAATAGTGTTTTCAATAATTGATGGCTTAAATATAAAGAATGTTACTTCAAGACCAACAACAGATAAAAACTTAAAAGAAGGAGAGGAATTAACGTTAAATGAAATAAGCTTAGTAAACTATGGTATTTTATCAAATAGTAGTTTAGCACTTTTTGATATTGAACAGGAGGTTTATTATGCAGAATTTAACTGGAATAATATTGCAAAATCTATAGATAAAAACCCTGTATTATCTAAAGAGATTCCAAAATACCCTGAAGTATCGAGAGATTTGTCTATTTTGATAGATGAGAACATAACCTTTAAATCAATATATAACGAAGCTTATAAGGCAAATAAAGATCTAATAAAAAATATAAGTTTATTTGATGTATACGTTGGGAAAAATATAACTAAAAGCAAAAAGAGCTATGGTCTTAATTTTAATATTTCTGACAACTCTAAAACCCTTTCTGACAGTGAAATAGATAACTTAATGAAAAAAATAACTAATAATCTTATTAAGAAATTTGGTGCTGAATTAAGATAAATATTTGTTAATTATACATTTTATCTCTTAAGTTTTTTATTTTTTCATCTTGCATATATTCATCAAAACTCATATATCTATCAATTACCCCTTTAGGAGTTAGCTCTACTATCCTATTTGCTAAAGTTTGAGCAAACTCATGATCATGAGTTGTTAATAGAACTGTTCCTTTATATTTTTTTATAGAATTATTAAATGTTGTTATAGTCTCTAAGTCTAAATGATTTGTAGGTTCATCCAAAATTAATACATTAGCTTTTTTCATCATCATTCTGGAAATCATACATCTTACTTTTTCCCCTCCAGATAAAACATTACATTTCTTTAATGCTTCTTCACCTGAGAAAATCATCTTACCAAGAAAACCTCTTAAATAAACTTCTTCTTTTTCTTCTTCAGTTTTAGCCCATTTTCTAAGCCAATCTAACAAACTTATATTGTCATCAAAAAAATTGCTATTTTCTAAAGGTAGATAAGACTGAGATGTAGTTATTCCCCAATCAAATTCTCCAGAATCTGAATTAATATTACCATTTAATATTTCATAAAAAAATGTTGTTGCTCTTGAATCCTTTGAATAAAAAAGCACCTTATCCCCTTTTGTAAGATTTAAATTTATACCACTAAATAAGATTTCTCCCTGAATTGACTTAGATAAGTTCTCAATATTAAGAATTTGATCACCAGCCTGTCTTTCTCTTTCAAAAATGATTGCAGGATATCTTCTGCTTGATGGTTTAATTTCTTCTATATTAAGTTTCTCAATCATCTTTTTTCTACTAGTTGCCTGTTTGCTTTTTGCAACATTAGCACTGAATCTTGCAATAAATTGCTCTAATTCCTTTTTCTTTTCTTCAGCTTTTCTATTCTGTTGCATACGCTGCCTTAAAGCCAGCTGTGAAGATTCATACCAAAAAGTATAATTGCCAGAATAATTATTAATTTTTCCAAAATCTATATCTGATATATGAGTACATACTGAATCTAAAAAATGTCTGTCATGAGAAACTACAATTATACAATTGTCAAAATTTGCTAAGTAATTTTCTAACCAGCTGATTGTATGGTAATCTAAATCATTAGTTGGTTCATCCATTATTAATACATCAGGATCGCCAAATAAAGATTTAGCTAATAATATTCTTACCTTAAGTTTTGGATCAACATCACTCATCAATTTATAATGCATTTCTTCTATTATTCCTAAATTTGAAAGAAGGGATGCGGCATTACTTTCAGAGTTCCATCCATCCATCTCTTCGTATTTTTCTTGCAATACACCTATCCTATCAGCATTTTTATCAGAATAATCCTCATAAAGTCTGTCTATTTCTGATTTTAAATCAAATAAATTTTTGTTGCCCATAATTACAGTTTCTAGCACTGTTCTTTGATCAAAAATCGTATGATCTTGTTCTAATATAGACATTCTCTTGCCTGGCTGAAGAAATATACTTCCAGAAGTAGGTTCTATTTTTCCAGCTAATAATTTTAAAAAAGTTGATTTACCAGAACCATTTGCTCCTATAATACCATAACAATTACCATTGTTAAATATAGTATTAACATCATCAAAAAGGACTCTTTTACCAAATTGTATGGATAAATTTGAAACTGATAGCATAGATAACTATTTTTAGGCTTGCAAAAATAGATAAATTAATTGCCTTTTTTATAGTCTTTTAAGAAATTTTCTAAGCCTATGTCTGTAAGTGGATGCTTTAAAAGTCCAAGAATGGATTTAAGAGGGGCTGTAATAACATCTGCTCCAATCTTTGAACAATCAATAATATGCATTGTATGCCTAATAGATGCTGCAAGAATCTCCGTAGAGAATCCATAATTATCATATATCACTCTAATTTCAGAAATTAGGCCTAGGCCATCTGTTGATATATCATCTAGTCTCCCAATGAATGGAGAAACATAGTTAGCTCCTGCCTTAGCTGCTAAGAGAGCTTGGCCTGCTGAAAAAACTAAAGTAACATTAGTTCTTATACCATTATTACTAAAATATCTTGTTGCTTTTATTCCTTCTTTTATCATTGGGACTTTTACAACAATTTGCTTATGAAGTGATGACAACTCCTTACCTTCATTAACCATACCTTTATAATCAGTTGCGATTACCTC
>CAZBCJ010000094.1:0-4518 GCA_964490545.1 uncultured Flavobacteriaceae bacterium
GGCATTATGGTAAAGGAGATTGGAATGGAAAAGAGTTTTCATTAATAGACACTGGCGGCTATGTTATAGGCAGTGATGATATATTTGAGTTAGAAATTGACAAACAAGTTGAATTGGCAATTGATGAATCTGATGTTATCATCTTTATGGTTGATGTTGAGACAGGAATAACTTCAATGGATAGAGATATAGCTGATATGTTGAGAAAAGTTGAAAAACCAGTTTATTTAGTTGTAAATAAAGTAGATAATTCTAGTAGGGTTAATGATGCAAGTGAGTTTTTTCAATTAGGAATTGATAAATATTATCCAATTGCTAGTATCAATGGTTTTGGTACTGGAGATTTGCTTGATGCCATTGTCAAAGATTTCTCAGATGAAGTGGATCTTTCAGATAATCTACCAAAATTTGCTGTTGTTGGAAGGCCTAATGCAGGAAAATCATCATTGATTAATGCTTTAATAGGGGAGAATAGAAACATAGTTACTGAAATACCAGGTACAACTAGAGATTCCATTCACTCAAAATACAATAGATTTGGGTTTGAATTTAATTTGATAGATACGGCAGGGATTAGAAGAAAATCAAAAGTAAAAGAAAATCTCGAGTTTTATTCTGTAATGCGAAGTGTTAGGGCTATTGAATATTCTGATGTATGTCTATTAATTTATGATGTTAGCAGAGGATTTGATTCACAGGTAAAAAATATTTTTTGGCTTTGTGATAGAAATAAAAAAGGAATAGTGATTATTGCTAACAAGTGGGATCTAATTGAAAAAGACAACAAATCAACAAAAAAATATGAGTCTCAAATAAAGAAGGAAATTGAACCATTTGTGGATGTTCCAATTATTTTCACATCTATAATAAGTAAACAAAGAATTTATAAGGCAATTGAATCAGCAGTTGAGGTATTTAATAATAGATCAAAAAAGATCAAAACAAAAGAGTTAAATGATATTTTATTACCAATAATTGCAAAGTATCCACCACCATCCATAAAAGGAAAGTATGTGAAGATAAAATACATCACACAACTTCCTACATCACATCCTCAATTTGCTTTCTTTTGTAATTTACCTCAGTATATAAAGGAACCTTATAAGAGATTTCTTGAAAATAAGATTAGAGAAAATTTTGATTTATGTGGAGTGCAGATTGATATATATATGAGAAAGAAATAGGTTAAAGCTGTTCCTTTATCTTTATTAATCTAGATCTAATTTCTTTCAGTTTGTTTATTATACCAAGAGTGTTTAGAGATTTTTTTTTATGCTCTTTTATATATGTTTTTGCGCCGTCAATAGTATATCCTCGTTCCTTTACTAAGAAATAAACGTGTCTCAAATTTTCAATATCCTGAGTTGTAAATTTCCTGTTGCCTTTTGCATTTTTTTAGGATTTAAAATTGAAAATTCCGTTTCCCAGAATCTAATTAGTGATGGATTAACATCAAAGGCTTCAGCTACTTCACCAATCGAATAATATCTTTTTTCAGGCAGTTCAATTTCCATTAGTCAAGTGATTCATTTACAACAGAAGTTTTCTTTAGCAATTCATCAAATTCTTTAGCAGTTAAATTACCATAATAGAAATTAACAGGATTGACTTTAATATTATCTTTAAATATTTCATAGTGAAGGTGTGGCGCATTAGACCTCCCAGAACTTCCGACATAGCCAATTAGGTCACCTCTTTTCACTTTTTGATATTTTTTTACATTGTATTTATAGAGATGCGCATATAAACTTGTATATCCATATCCATGATCAATTCTAATATGTTTTCCAAATCCAGAGGATCTACTATCTACTCTCCTAACAATACCATCACCAGAGGCATAAACAGGTGTTCCTCTAGGAGCTGTAAAGTCCATACCATAATGGAATTTCATAACTTTTGTAAATGGGTCTGATCTATAACCAAAACCTGAGGCTATTCTAGTTAAATCATCATTATTTATCGGTTGAATTGCAGGAATTGATTTTAATAATTTTTCCTTTTTTGAGGCAAGGTTTGTTATTTCATCTAGAGATTTGGACTGGACAATCATTCTTTTTTGAAGAATATCAATTTTTTTAGCACTCTCTTTAATTAAGTTTGAATAATCATATCCATCATATTTTTTATAACGGTTTACACCACCAATTCCTGCTTTTCTTTTGTCTTCACTTATTGGATTAGCCTCAAAGTATATTCTATATATTGCATTATCTCTTTCCTCAATATTTGATAATACAATTTCTGCATTATCCATTTTTTTATTCAAAACTTCAAATTGTATTTGTAAGTTTTGTAATTCTCTTGTTAGAGATTTTTCTTTAGGGGATTCAAAATATTTACTTGCAACTAGAATAAATAAAAACCCAAACAATGCAGAACCCAAAAGGTATACTGAAACGTATTTTAAAACAGTTCTTTTTGTTGTTTTAATTTTTTTATACGAAAGTGTATCAGAATCGTAATAATATTTTACTTTAGGCATAATTTAAAATTGTATTTTTGTATATTCTTATGATTGCAAAAATAATAATGCAAATATAACAATAGTTTTACATTATGTGTAATTTAGTTTAATGCTAATCTGAAAAATGAATTCTCAAACAATTAGAAATAAATTTTTAGATTTTTTTGTTAGTAAAAATCATCAGATACATCCTTCTGCACCCATTGTTTCAAAAAATGATCCTAGTTTAATGTTTATTAACTCAGGGATGGCGCCATTCAAGGAGTTTTTTCTAGGGGAATCTAACCCAAAAAGTAAGAGAATTGCTAATAGTCAAAAATGTCTTCGGGTATCAGGGAAACATAATGATTTAGAAGAAGTTGGAATAGATACTTACCATCATACATTTTTTGAGATGCTTGGTAATTGGAGCTTTGGTGATTATTTTAAGAAGGAAGCTATAGAATGGTCTTGGGAATTATTAACAAAAGTTTATAAAATTAACCCAGAGGATCTATATGTAACAATATTTTCTGGATCTAATAAAGATAATATTCCATTAGATACTGAAGCATATGATATATGGAAAAAAATACTTCCAGAGGAAAGAATATTAAATTTCGGCAAGAAGGATAATTTCTGGGAAATGGGAGATCAAGGTCCTTGCGGTCCATGTAGTGAAATTCATATTGATTTAAGGAGTGAAAAAGAGAAGAAAAATAAACCTGGAAGAGATTTGGTAAATAAAGATCATCCAAAGGTTGTTGAATTGTGGAATTTGGTATTTATTCAGTACAATAGGAAGGCAAATGGTAAATTAGTGAATTTACCTAAAAAACACATTGATACGGGAATGGGGTTTGAGAGATTATGCATGGTTATTCAGGAAGTAGATTCCAATTATTCAACAGATATTTTTAGACCTATAATTAGAGAAATTGAAGCTATTACAGCATTGGATTATGGTAAGGAAAATGATACGGATGTGGCTATGCGTGTAATTTCTGACCATTTAAGAGCAGTTTCTTTCTCAATTTCTGATGGTCAACTCCCTAGTAATACTGGAGCTGGATATGTTATAAGACGTATTTTAAGGAGAGCCATTAGATATGCTTTTACTTTTTTAGATAAAAAGGAGCCTTTTATATATAGATTAGTAGGTATTCTAGTTAAAAATATTGGAAAGGCATATCCAGAAGTAAAATCACAAAGAAAACTAATAGAAAATGTGATAAAAGAAGAGGAGAACTCTTTTTTAAAGACCTTAGATCAAGGACTGATACTATTAGATGAAATAATCAATTCAAGTAGGAAAAAGATAATTTCTGGCAAAAAAGCTTTTGAATTATATGACACATTTGGATTTCCTGTTGATTTAACCTGCTTAATATTAAATGAAAAAGGACTTAAACTTGATATAAAAGGATTTGAAAAGGAATTAGAAAATCAAAAAAACAGATCAAGAGCTGCTAGCGAAAAGTCAGTTGATGATTGGGTAGTTTTGATTGATGATCCAGTACAAGAGTTTATAGGGTATGATTCTCTAGAATCTAAGGTAAAACTGGTAAAATATAGAAAAGTAATTTCTTCCAAGGATGGGCAATTGTATCAGTTAGTATTTAATTTAACACCTTTTTACGCTGAATCAGGGGGTCAAGTAGGTGACAAAGGTTATTTAGAGTCTCCAAATGGAGATATTATATATATAACTGATACCGTTAAAGAAGGTAATTTATCTGTTCATATAACAAAAAACTTACCAAAAAATATATCTGAGACATTTAATGCAGTTGTAGATAAAAAGCAACGGTTTAGAACTCAGTGCAATCATACTGCAACTCATCTTCTTCATCAAGCTTTAATAGAAGTCTTAGGAGATCATATTCAGCAAAAAGGTAGTAGAGTAAGTTCTGATAATTTACGTTTTGATTTTTCACATTTCTCTAAAGTAAATATGGGACAGCTAGCTGAAATTGAAAACTTTGTTAATGCAAGAATCGAAGGAAAATTAGTTTTAGAAGAAAATAGAAATGTTCCAATTGATAAAGCTATTTCTGATGGTGCAATTGCTT
>CAZBCJ010000095.1:0-4506 GCA_964490545.1 uncultured Flavobacteriaceae bacterium
TATCCATTTCTCTTGCCATTTTTGCAATAACAGGTGCAGCCCCCGTTCCAGTTCCACCACCCATACCAGCAGTAATAAATACCATTTTGGTATTTACATTTAACATAGCCTTAATATCTTCTGTACTTTCAATTGCTGATTGAGAACCCACTTCTGGATTTGCACCAGCACCAAGCCCTTCAGTCAAGTTAACACCTAATTGAATCTTGTTTGGTACTCCGCTATTGTTTAAAGCTTGAGCGTCAGTATTGCATATTACAAAATCTACACCCTTGATTCCCTGGTTGAACATATAATTTATTGCATTACTTCCGCCTCCACCAATACCTATTGCCTTAATTACGTTTGATTTATTTTTTGGCAAATCAAATGTTATTCCTAAATCCAAATTATCTTCCATTTTTATTGTTTATTTAGTTTAAATTATTCTGCGTTATCTAAAAACTCTGTTAGTTTATCTTTAAATGCCTCAAGAAATGGGGGCCTCTCTTTCCTAACTTCTGATTCTTGTTCTGGCTCATTTTCTTCTCCATCTTTGCTACTGGTATCTTTAACTTCAACTTTTTCATTGATATCTTTTTCAAATCTTTTTAATCCATCTAATACCAGACCTACAGCAGTTGCAAAAAGTGGAATCGTTACATCCTTATCTGTATCTCCTGCTAAATGCTCATTTGGATATCCAACTCTTGTATCCATCCCAGTTATATACTCAACTAATTGTTTAATATGTTTTAGCTGACTTCCTCCACCAGTTAAAACAATTCCTCCAATTAATTTCTTTTTTTGCTCTTCATGACCATAATTTTTTATCTCCAAGTATACTTGCTCTATTATTTCAACAGTTCTAGCATGTATTATTTTAGATAAGTTCTTTAGGGTTATTTCTTTAGGGTCTCTTCCTCTAAGGCCTGGAATTGAAACTATTTCATTTTCTTTATTTTCTCCTGGCCATGCAGAACCAAACTTTATTTTTAATAGTTCTGCCTGTTTTTCAATTATTGAGCAACCTTCTTTAATATCATCAGTAATTACATTGCCACCAAAAGGGATAACAGCTGTATGTCTTATAATTCCATCCTTAAAGACTGCTAAATCAGTAGTCCCACCACCAATATCAATTAAAGCAACTCCTGCCTCTTTTTCTTCAAAGCTTAATACAGCATTTGCTGAAGCTAATGGTTCTAGAGTTATTCCTTCTAAATCTAAACCTGCACTTTTAACACATCTACCAATATTTCTAATTGATGATACCTGTCCAACAACTACATGAAAATTTGCTTCTAATCTACCTCCATACATACCTACAGGTTCTTTAATTTCTGCTTGACCATCTACCTTAAATTCCTGAGGTAATACATGAATAATTTCCTCACCCGGAAGCATTACTAATTTATGAACCTGATTAATTAGACGATCTATATCATCTTCATCAATTACCAATTCAGAATTTGTACGAGTTATATAATCACTATGCTGTAAGCTTCTAATGTGTTGTCCAGCTATTCCAACAGTGACAGATTCAATTTTACAATCTGCTGATAATTCTGCTTCATTTACTGCCTGTTGAATAGATTGAATGGTTTGGGTTATATTATTAACTACACCTCTGTGAACTCCTAAACTTTTAGATCTACCAACTCCTAATATTTGAACTTTCCCATACTCATTTCTTCTTCCGATCATTGCAACTATCTTTGTAGTTCCTATGTCTAAACCTATCGATATTTTGTTCTCTTCCATAAATTATTTATTTGTACATACAACTTGATTTTCAAATTGCAAATTGATTTTACTGTATTTATCTAAACCTTCATTCTCAACTGCTGCTTGATAGAAAGTCTTAAAATTTTTAATTTTTTTATTCATGTTTTTATATTCTCCTATGACTAAATCAAAATCATGATTTCTAAAATTTAATTGGATGTAATTATTTTTTAGAAAATTAATTCTGGTTACATTTTTTTTCAAAAATTCATCACTATCAATTAAATCACACATTTGATAAATCTTATCATGAGAAAAAGATTCACTGTAATTGAAAATAACTGGAACTCTTGATGAATGAATTTTGGAAGTTGTCATAATTTTAGATTCATCATCTATATAAAAAGTAACATCTTCAGAAATTATTCTTCCAATTGGATTTCTTTGCTGCACCTTAATAACTAAGTCACCTTCAATAGATACATAAGCTTCAGAATTTTTTATAAAACCATTAGAATTAACTAATGATTCAAGATGATTTATATCAACAGATTTCTTATTTAAAAAGCTAGTTGGAAGTAACTTTAAAATTGAATCCTGAGTAATAAATAATTTATTGGTTGATTCAAAATCAATAATAATATTATTAATGCTTCTTTTGGAATTAATTGAGTTTGTACTATAGAATAATCCTCCAATTAGTACTAGCGCTAATGTTAATATTATTTTACTCCAATTAATTTGCATACTCTAAGGTTTTTTTAATATTCATACATTCATCCCCTATATCACCAGCCCCAAGGGTAACATTAATCTTCATGTCTTGATTAAGAATTTCTGCTGATAAATCTGATTTATCAACCAATTTCTTTATGGGACTATTAATTTTATCTAATAACCATGATGAGCTCACTCCATCAATAGGAATCTCTCTAGCAGGATAAATATCTAATAGAAATACTGCATCAAATTGAGATAGACTCTCAGCAAACTCTTCAACAAAATCCCTTGTTCTCGTAAATAAATGAGGCTGAAAAGCGACTAGAATATCTTGCTTTGGATAAATTTCTTTAAGTGCACCATAGACAGAATTTATTTCTTTAGGATGATGAGCATAATCATCAATATAAATTCTATCCTTAGTTCGAATATGATAAGTGAATCTACGTTTAACTCCTTTAAAACTCCCAAGGGCTGATTTTAACAACTTAAATTCACAACCTAGTTGTATTGAAATAACAAATGCTACTAAGGCATTCATAAGATTATGCTTGCCAGGAATAGAGAATTTTAGATTCTTATATTGATTTTCTGGAGTTACAATATCAAAAACATAATTTCCATCGACAATTCTAATATTTTCTAAAAAATAATCTGAATTATGACTTAAACCGTATTTTGGATAATTATAATCTAAATTTTCTTCAACAATCAGAAATCCATCTGATTTAATATTATCTATAAATGAGTTAAATCCGCTCTGAACTCCCCTAAAATCATTGTAAATATCTAAGTGATCTGGATCAATAGAGGTGACACAGGCATAGTCTGGAGATAAATTCAAGAATGATTTATCATATTCATCAGCTTCTACTAGAAATAGTTGATTCTCATTATATAAGAAGTTTGAGTTATAATTTTCCGAGATACCGCCAATAAAAGATGTAGTTGGAATATTTGAAAAATTTAATAGATGAGCTAAAATACATGTTGTAGTGGTCTTTCCATGGGTGCCAGCAATTGCAATACATTTTCCTTTATTAACAACTAAACCTAGTAGCTCTGCTCTTTTTAGAAAAGTAAATTTATTTTCTCTAAACTCACTTAATAAATTGTTAGAGGCAGGAATTGCAGGAGTGTATACAATTAAGGTATTATCTTTATTTAAAAATTTTGAATTAACCCTGTCAAATGAATCATGAAACAAAATTTCTATTCCTAATTTCTGAAGTCTATCTGTGTTTTCTGAAATATCCCTGTCATATCCGCCAACATGTTTATTTTCATTAATAAAATATTCAGCTAATGAGCTCATCCCCATTCCTCCAATTCCAATAAAAAATATGTTATCTATTTTATCTAAATTCATATTTTAATTAATTTTTCTATTTCATCAACTATATCTCTTGTAGCATTTTCAAAGGCTAAACTCTTTATATTCTTTGATAATTTATATTGCAAATCCCTTGAGGAATTTAATTCCTTGATCATCTTCTTAAACATTGATTCTAGATCTTCTTCTTGAATTAATATTGCGGCATCGTTATCAACTAGTGATTTTGCATTCTTTGTCTGATGATCTTCAGCAACATTAGGTGAAGGGATAAAGATCACAGGTTTTCCAACAACACATAATTCTGATATAGAACAGGCTCCTGCTCTGGAGACTATGTAATCAGAGACAGAAAAAGCAAGATCTATCCTCTCTAAAAAAGAGTACAGTTTAATATTCTCAGATGTTGCCAACTTTTCATATTGATTATAATATATTTTTCCACATTGCCATATAACCTGGATATTCAAATAATTAAAAAAATCAATACAGTTATAAACGTGTTTATTTATTTCACGCGAACCCTGACTTCCTCCAATAATTAAAAGAGTTTTTCGATTTATATCAAGATCATAAAATTTAATACCCTTGTCATAATTTTCTTCAGCATTAGAAATATTATTCCTAATAGGATTGCCAGTTAATTTAATTTTAGATGTTGGGAAATACTTGTCTAAATCACTATAGGAAACACAAATTTTATTTACGCTTCTAGATAATATTCTGTTTGTTATTCCAGGGTATGA
>CAZBCJ010000096.1:0-4484 GCA_964490545.1 uncultured Flavobacteriaceae bacterium
AACATATAATGCGAGATAAAATTTAATTGGACTTTGATGTTACCTTCTTTTTGAAATTTTGGTCTTATATCTACGGATTTCCCCGTATTAATATTTCTACGACGTGCCCCTCCGTTTTGCATGCTGAAATAAACGGTGTTTTCATCATTTGGATCCACAAGTGTAATACAGCCATCACCTCCACTCCAAGCATCAATCCATAAATATTTCCAAGGATCATCAAACTCTGAATTATATTCTTGAGCAAAACCATAAACCGTAGCATCATCTTGAGTTCCTCCATAAATATGGTAAGGCTCTTGGTTGTCTATCTCAATGTCATAAAACTCTCCAGCAGGAATGTTGTTTAAATGTAGCCATGATTTGCCGCTATCATAGCTATGATAAACACCACCATCATTTCCAAGAAGTAGTTCCTTTGGATTAGATGGATTTATCCACATCTCACAATGATCTAGGTGAAGTGTTTGCGCTGGACTAGGTGTTAAGTGAGTAATTTGACCTCCAATATTCTTGAATGTTTTACCGCCATCTATACTATGAATTAATCGCACTCCCAAACCATAAATTTCTTCATCGTTTTGAGGGTTAACATACATGTCCATAAAATACCATCCGATTACAGATAATGATTTAATGTTTTCTTTATGTGTTTTTTTCCAATTTTTTCCTCCATTTATTGTTTTGTACACTTCCCCAGCTCCTTGTCCGTTCCTTTGATTACGCTGATCTATAAATATATATGCCTTATCTTTATCTTGATATGAGGCTGCAATTCCTATACGCCCTGTATTTTTGTTAATAGTTACTCCATTTGTTATTTTATTCCAGATAAGGCCTGCATCTTCACTTTTATAAACTGCACTTTTTTTGCCGTTTATATTTGGGTAATTTTCCCAAGTTGTAGCATACACAATTTTAGGATTTGCCGGAGAAAAAACAATGTCATTTGCACCAGTATTTTCATCAATGAATAAAACATGATTCCATGATTTGCCTCCATCATCCGTTCTAAAAATTCCTCGATTCTCATTAGCAGACCAAAAATGTCCTTGTGCTGCTACCAGAACGATATCTGGATTATTAGGATGAACCACAATTTCACCAATATGCCATGTATCGTTAAGGCCTATATGCGTCCAAGTATCTCCGCCATTATTGGAACGATACACCCCGGTTCCTGGCATAGTAAAATTTCTGGCTTTTTTAAGGCTTTCTCCTGTTGCTACATAAATAATCTCAGTATTTGATGGCGCTAAGGCTATGTCTCCAATCCCTAACGAAGGCATGTTTTCGAATATGGGTTTCCAATTTAATCCATTATTAATAGTTTTCCATAAACCTCCTGAGCCAAAAGCCACATAGATTGTTCCGGGGTTATTGGGATCTGACTGAATTGCTTCTACTCGAGCTCCGTTTAGAGTTGGCCCTAGGGGTATCCATTCAAGACCATAGGATGATGTCGATTTCAAATCTGTATGCTCTTGATAAGAATACATTAAAGGAGATATTGGCTGATTTTGTGATATTAATAAATTATTAAGTGCACTAGAAAAAATTACCAAGAGGAATAAAAAGACAAATAGGATTCTTTTCATGCCTACAATTTACAATAATTATAAAATACTAATTCAATTATTCATTAACCAATGCATACAAAGTGGCAAGAACAAAATCTAGTCCCAATTTAAAAAGCTATGTGCTCTTATTATTGCTTTTCTTCTAATTTGTACAAGATCTCCTCTTGGTCCTCCGCCCGTTCTAAATTCACCTTCTGTGTTCTTTTGTTTTAGATAAAGCCCAAGAGATCTCTCATTGAATACAATTTTAAATTCATCAGAATAGTCATGCGTGTAATATACATCGCCTTTAATTTTTGAAAACTCAATGATAAATTTTCCTTTTCTTTTCACCCCCTTGTTGACTATTTGACTAATAGCCACCTCTTCAATAGGAATATCAGTTTTGGATGCGGTTCTAATGTATGCTTGCATTAATTTATTCCATTCCTTTGTTGAAAACAATTTCCATTTAATTTTATTAAAATCTACACCCTGTTGATTTGACCAGCCACTACTAAGAAACGCAAATAAAACGTATTTAGACCTAGCGTCAAGGTCTCTTAGTTCAAAGGTAACTACTCCAACACTTGATAAGTCTTTTAGTTTTGTCCCCTTTAATGATCCTGTCTTTAGCTCAAAGTTTACTAAGTCTGGATATGCTGACAAAACATTCTCTACAGCTTTTTGCTCTAGTTGCTCCTTTAAATGCTCAATTGCTGCAATCCCTGCTCCAATTGCAAAAAGTCCAGCAGCAGCAGCAGCAGCATTGTCATTGTTTTGTGCTTTTAAATTTGAAGGAATTAAAAATGCCGCAACTAGCACTATTGTAAATAGTTTGTTCATAGTAATAAGTTTTATGATTAATACTACAATTTACAATAATAAAGTTATTTTTAAGGAAATTTAGTTAGTATGAACTGGAAATGTAAGCACACCTGGAAAAGAGCAAGAATAAATACTTTATGGTGTTTGTTGGGTTGTTCTATTGGAGACTTTGGAACAATATTTTATTTCCAAAATATAGAACACGATTGGAGTACATTTGAAGTAATGAGTTTAGCATTGGTAAACGGGCTGTTAACCTCTATTGTTTTAGAAACAATAATTCTTCTAAAACAAATGAGTTTTAAAATTGCGCTAAAGACTGCCTTGGGTATGAGTTTTATATCAATGATAGGAATGGAGTTGGCTATGAATATTACTGATGCAATATTAACTGGTGGTGCAATATTAACTTGGTGGGCAATACCAATAATGTTGTTTGTGGGGTTTATCACACCACTGCCTTATAACTATTGGAGATTAAAAAAATATAATGTAAGCTGTCATTGATTTAAAAGAAGAAGATATGCTTATGATCTAAGTTTTGGAATTAAATATTCTAAAATAAAAGCAACTAAACAACATATTCCAATAGATAATAGATATCCTTCTTCATCGCTAATGCCCATATAGTTGTCTCCTAAATGAGATGTTGAGAGAATTATTCCCGTAAATAGAAGGAAATAAAAAAATAGTTTTTTAATTAATCTCATAATAAAATTTATTAAGGATTAGTTAAAAACACATTCATAGAAAAGAATAGTTACTAATGCCCCTATTATAGCCCCAAGTATGCCATAAAAAACTAAACCAATTTTTTTTAAAATCCAATAATTGACTTTAAATCTTATTGAAAGAAGTGGTAACTTTTCCCATTTTTTTTGTTCAAATTCATATTTCATACCTACAATTTACAATCTTTGTTTTTCTTTCTTAAATTATTAGATATTAAATCTTATTATTGTGGCCAGAAACTGTTTTTTATGAAAAAATATTATATTAAAATCATTAGATTTGGGCTAAGAATTCATTCAATTTTTCATTTTGTAGAATTTATTGCTGCAATTTATGAAGAAGCTTATATTACTTCATCAATAGCGTTTATTGCGATGGTAATTGAACTAAGTGCGAGTTTTTTAATCCCAAAAGAACATATACATATAAAGCCTATTATATCAGAAGTTCACGAAGAATGTGAAAAATAATGAGCAAAAAAATGAGAAAACTTTTTACAATTATCATACTTTTCTTTTTTTGCTCATCATTTTCACAAAAATTGATAAAGGATATAAGTCTTTCAAAAAAAATTGATGAAACATCAGGTTTAGAAATTATAGATAATCAATTCATAACACATAATGACTCGGGGGGTGATCCAAAATTATATTATCTAGACAAAAAAGGAAAGATAGTTTTTGAAAGAATTCTTGATGGGGCTAAAAATACTGATTGGGAAGACATAACCAAAGATGGAGAATATATTTATGTTGCTAACATGGGAAATAATTTTGATAATCGAAAAAATTTATCAATTTTCAAAGTACCTATAGATCGCTCTAAAAATCAAGCTGAGGTTATTGAGTTTCATTATCCAGAACAAGTGAAATTTACTACATTATATAATTCATCTCAGTATGATGCAGAAGCTTTAATTACAATTGATGATTCTCTAATAATACTTACAAAGAATAAGCTTAAAAAAATCACAGAAATTTATGCTTTACCAAAAAAAGCAGGTAAGTATGAAGCAAAAAAAATTGGCAGTTTAAATACCCAATCGATTATTACTGGAGGAGATTACGACTCTAAAAACAAACTTCTGGCATTAACAGCAACTCTTTTTTTTAATGAATATTATATTTTGAAAATCGAAGATTTTACTTTAGAAAATAAGATGGATTACAAAATAGACATGTATGAAATTCCAATTGGTAAAACTCAAGTTGAGGCAATTAAAATAATTGATGCAAATACTTTTTGGATAACATCTGAAGATGAAGAGAGCAGTTCTAGTGCAAGGTTAATAAAAATTAAATTATAGCAATCTAGTGGAGAAGATGGGACTCGAACCCACGACCTCTTGACTGCCAGTCAAGCGCT
>CAZBCJ010000097.1:0-4411 GCA_964490545.1 uncultured Flavobacteriaceae bacterium
GTAACATCTTGATGGAAAAACAGTGTACTACCAACTATTATTCCTAATAAAACTTGTCCAATTATTTTATAACCACCCTTTAATCCATTCTTATTATTTTTAAATTTTTTAATATAGTCATCTATAAATCCGATTGTTCCCATCCATATCATTGTTAAAAGAAGTAGAATGATATATATGTTGTCAAGCTTAGAAAATAATAATACAGGTACAATTGTAGCCAATATTATTATCAACCCTCCCATTGTTGGTGTACCAGACTTTTCCATTTGACCTTTTAATCCAAGATCTCTTATATTCTCTCCAATTTGTTTCGACCTTAAATAATTAATTATTGATTTACCAAACATGGTAGAGATTAATAAAGACAGGATAATACTAATAGAAGCTCTAAAGGAAATAAAAGTAAACAATGATGCCCCCGGAAATTGAAATTCCTTTTCTAAGTATTCAAATAGATAGTATAGCATAAATTAATTCATTTTAGTTAAACATTCTTTTACTACTTTATAATCATCAAATAAGTGTTTTTTATCATTTATCTCTTGAAACTTTTCATGCCCCTTGCCTGCAATTAGAATAATATCATTAGACTTGGCCAATTGACAGGCTGTTTTTATAGCTTCTTTTCTATTAGCAATTGAGATTGTTTTAACAGAATTCAAAGGCTTTACACCTGAGATCATATCTTGAATTATTTTTTCAGGAGATTCGTTTCTTGGATTGTCACTTGTGAAGATAACTTTTGAACTTAATGATGATGCTATATCACCCATTACAGGTCTTTTGGATTTATCTCTGTTTCCACCACATCCTATAATAGTAATTAAGGATTCTTTGTTTGTTTTTATTTCATTAATAGAATTTATAATATTCTTAAGAGCGTCTGGAGTATGAGCATAATCAACAATTGCTGTAATATTATTCAATTTTAAATATTCAAATCTTCCCTTAACATTCTTTAACATGCTCATTAACTGCAAAGTTTCACTAAATGGCATTCCAAGAATAGAGGCTGTAGAAAAAACAGCCAATAAATTATATGCATTAAATCTTCCAGATAAATTTGACCAAAATTCACTTTCATTAATTTTTAATAACATTCCTTCTAAAGAAAATTCTAAAATTTTAATCTTATAATCTGCATAAGTTTTTAATCCATAGGTAAATATTCTAGATTTTGTGTTTTGAACCATGTATTTTCCATTCTTGTCATCTTTATTTATAAGAGAAAATGCAGTATTTGGAAGATTGTCAAAGAAGTCCTTTTTTACATCTCTATAGTCTTCAAAACTATTGTGGTAGTCTAAATGATCATGTGTTAAGTTTGAAAAAATTCCTCCGGAAAATTCTAATCCACTTATTCGTCTTTGCTCAATGCCATGCGAGCTTACTTCCATAAAACAGTATTGAATACCCTCCTCTACCATCTGGTATAATAATTTATTTATTGTTAATGAGTCTGGAGTAGTCTGAGTAGAATCCATTTCCTTTTCATCCACATAATTAATTACAGTAGAAATTAGTCCTGCTTTTAATCCAGCTGTCTTATATAAGCTGTATAGCAGTGTTACAATAGTTGTTTTTCCATTAGTGCCTGTTACTCCAATTAATTTCAATTTACTTGATGGATTGGAAAAATAATTTGAAGAAATAATTCCAATTGAATCTCTTGTTGATTTAACCAAAACATATAATATACCTTCATGTAACTTTTCTGGCAATACTTCACAAACAATACATATTGCTCCTTTTTTTATTGATGAATTAATAAACTTATGCCCGTCAACATTAACTCCATCAATTGCTATGTATAAATCTTTTTTAGTTACTTCTCTAGAATCAGACACAACATTTCTTATTAAAGTACCAGTATCACCTATTACTTTATTAATGTTTACTTTATATAATATTTCTCTTACTGCCTTCAAGTTAATCTGAGTATTATTTTTTGATTTTTTTTAATTCTTTTTCCTTTTTTTATTGATTGATTAATTTTCTTTCCTTTACCTTGAATTATAACTTTCATTCCAAAATTTTCTAGTAATGCAATTGCATCCATTAATTCCATTTTTGATAAATCAGGCATAATAGAACTGTTTAGGCTCATGTAATATGGGTTAGTATCATTATCGTCTTCTTTAAGAATATTAATCTCATTTGAAAACTTCTGATCCTGTACTATTGGAGTTTCAGAATATATTTTTTGAGCAATCTTCTTAAATACAGGAGCTGCAACTACATTTCCATAATATCCCTTTGTTTTATTGGGTTTATGAATAACTACTATACATGAATATTTAGGATCTTCTGCTGGAAAATATCCTGCAAACGATGAAATATATAGATTAGGGTTTTTCCAGTATTCAGTTTGACATGTACCTGTCTTTCCAGCCATAGAAAAATTCTTGTCATATATATTATGAGCTGTCCCGTGTTTTTTCTCAACAACATTTGTCATCATTTGTTTAACCTTATTAATTGTTTCCTTACTACATACAGATGAATTAATTATTTGCGTATCAAAAGTTTCAATTACCTTGTCAAAAGATCTAACTTCCTTTAAGAATCTAGGCTTTACCATCTTACCATCATTGGCAATAGCATTATAAAAAGTAAGTGTCTGCAAAGGTGTTAATGAAATTCCATAACCAAATGCCATCCATGGCAAATCCAAACCATCCCAATTTTTCTTATCTGAAGGATGTGTAAATATTGGTTTCCCCTCACCTATTAATTCTAAATCTAATTGGTTATTTAAACCCATACTGAAAATTCTATCAATAAATTTTTCTGGATTTTTTTCATATCCATTATTTACAATTTGTACAAGTCCTGTATTTGAAGAAACTTCAAATGCCTTGGCAACAGAAATTTTACCATAACCTCCTTTTTTTGAATCTCTTACCTTTCTTCCATAAAAAGATAAAATACCATTTCTAGTGTCAATAACGTCGCTAGTATCAACTACCTTATCTTCTAATGCTGCTACCATTGCCATTAATTTAAAAGTTGAACCTGGCTCATGAGATTCACCTATTGCATAGTTTAACTTCTCATAATATTTTCCTTCAGAGGTTCTGCCCAAATTTGATATAGCTCTAATCTCACCCGTACTAGTTTCCATTACAATTACACTTCCATGATCAGCCTCATAATATTCTAATTGTTCTAGCAATGCAAAATGGGCTACGTCTTGAATTTCGATATTTATTGTAGTATAAATATCATATCCATCTCTTGGTTCTTTTTGATTGAAATCCTCAACAGGCTTCCATTGACCTTTTCCGATTTTTTGAGAAAGTCTACTTCCATTTTCACCTTTTAAATATTTAGGACCAAACGCACCGTCAATTCCGGGTCTAGTTACATTTCCAAAATCATCATACCTCTCATAGCCAACTGTTCTTTGAGCAACCCCTCCAATTGGGTAATCTCTCTTTGTATACTGCTCTGTTATTATTCCACCTTTAAAACTTCCTAATCTAAATAATGGGAAGTTCTTAATTTTCATATATTCTAAATACCCAAGGTTTCTAGCTATTAATAAATATCTATTTTTATTGACCCTAGCATTTGTGAGTGTTTTAATATAATATTCTGAAGATTTATTGAAGTTTTCTCCAAGTTTTATACTTAACTCTTCAACATATTCATTGAAGTTATTTTCGGTTGGAGCCAATGCATCAAATCTTATGTCATATTTTGGGACAGATGTTGCAAGTAATCTGCCTTTCTCAGAATATATATTTCCTCTATTTGCAGGGATTTCTATGCTTTTAAAAACCCTATTTTCTGACAGCTCTCTATAATAGTCACCATTAGTAAATTGTATGTCAATTAATTTAAATATTATTGAAGACGCGAAGACTAGCATGAAGAAGCTAACTATATAGAGTCTTGTAATAATATTTTTTTTAATTTTTGACATTTACTATAATCTTGTTGGGTGGATTTGTAGAAGAAACTATACCCTTTTCATTTAATGTTATTAAAATTGAAGACTCCATTTGATACTGCATCAAATTAGACCTGACATCTACAAATTCTGATCTTAGAGATTTAATTTCTTCATTTAGTTTTGAAATATTATGTACTTTTTTATCAACAGCATGTGAGCTTGAAATCATTATAATTGATAGAAACAAAAAGATTAAGATAAATGACCAATTACCTGAGGCATTTTCATTAATCAAAAAATTTCCCTTTATAATATTTATTAGTCTATCTCTCATGCTTATACTCTTTCTGCTATTCTTAGTTTTGCACTCCTAGCTCTAATATTTCTATTTATTTCTGTTTGATTTGGCACAATTAACTTTTCTATAATTTTATATGGCAAAGAATAATTGCCATAAATATCTTTTTCTATTTCACCCTGAAATTTTCCAGTTTTAAAAAATCTCTTGAC
>CAZBCJ010000098.1:0-4387 GCA_964490545.1 uncultured Flavobacteriaceae bacterium
CTTCAGCAACTACTTCATATACATTTATTGAAGGATCATTAATCATTTCTTTCCATTGCTGAGCTAGAAGAAAATTAAATGAAAAGAAAAATAAAATAATTATTAAAGGTCTATTCAAAACAGTAATTTCTCGCAATTTAATAAAATTTAGATGAGTCAATGATGAGAATTCAAATGATTTGAAGTAGACTAACAGTCTGGCGACTCCCACTCTATTTCTTGACAACAATCATTTACATCATTAATACAGACCTCAAGGTAGTCGTATTCAAGTCCGCTCATCTGAAAATTCTCAATTGTTAGCGGTAGTTCTGATAATTCATAATAATCTATAAAAACATCATCCCTTATATAAACTTCAAAATAATCATTGCCAGGATTGTCATAATCAAAATTCAGCGTTAAATTATATGTGCCATCAGCATTGCATTCACCAACAGTAACCTCTAAATCGCTGATAGAACATTCATCATCACTTTCACACTCTGGCGACTCCCACTCTATTTCTTGACAACAATCATTTACATCATTAATACAGACCTCAAGGTAGTCGTATTCAAGTCCGCTCATCTGAAAATTCTCAATTGTTAGCGGTAGTTCTGATAATTCATAATAATCTATAAAAACATCATCCCTTATATAAACTTCAAAATAATCATTGCCAGGATTGTCATAATCAAAATTCAGCGTTAAATTATATGTGCCATCAGCATTACATTCGCCAACAGCAACCTCTAAATTGTTGATAGAACATTCATCTAAAGACTCTAATTGATCTAAAGGCTCTACAAGACAAGAAGTTAGGGTAAGAAATAAAAAAATGTAGATTATCTTTTTCACTAAAGAAAGCAAGACAATTTTCGTGCCAAAATTACTACAAATGGAATAATTAATTAGTAAAGATATTTTTGATCAAGTTGTTTTGAATCTTTATACTTCTTTCTAAGCTCATATAATTCTTCAGTTAATTTCTCCACAACATCTTTATAATCTGAATTGTTATATACGTTTATCATTTCATTAGGATCATTAATTCTATCATATAATTCCCACTCATCTACATCATAATAAAAATGGACCAACTTAAATTGTTTATTTACAATACCGTAATGTCTTTTTACCATATGAACAGAGGGGTATTCGTAATAATGATAGTAAACTGCATCCCTATTCCATTTCTCAATATTTCCTTTTAACAATGGAATGATACTTTCGCCTTGCATATCATCAGGAGCTTCAATCATAGCTGCTTCTAAAAATGTTTGAGCAAAATCTAAATTTTGAACCATCTCATCATTGGTTATTCCTGGCTTAATTACATTTGGCCATCTTATCATTAATGGTGTTTTAAAAGATTCGTAATAAATAAATCTCTTATCAAACCATCCATGTTCACCAAGATAAAAGCCTTGATCTGATGTATATACTACTATTGTATTTTTATCTAAA
Source organism: uncultured Flavobacteriaceae bacterium (assembly GCA_964490545.1). Lineage (GTDB taxonomy): Bacteria > Bacteroidota > Bacteroidia > Flavobacteriales > Flavobacteriaceae. The sequence goes on from CAZBCJ010000098.1 coordinate 1,450, forward strand.
CCAGTCTCTTCTAAATAATCCAACACCCTTCCAACATTGTCATCAACTGATGAAATAGTTGCTAAATAATCTTGCATATATCTTTGAAATTTCCATTTCATTTTTTCTTTATCATTCATTTTTGGCCAATTATTCTTAAAATCACTGTTAATCTTATCAAGAGTAGTATTATACCTAGATTTTTGATCCAGATTAGCTCTACTAAATGGCCTCATAAATCCATCAGGACCTGGTCTTACTACTGCCTCTCCCCTAACATATTTTATTTCAGGTTGAACATTATCCATTTCCCTTAATGTTTCAGGTCTTATCTTGCTATCATGCATATATTGCATATGAGTCAAAATATTCATTTCAGCTGTTTTTGCAGCAGTTCCCCTTCCAGAATAATCATCAAATAAGGTTTCAGGTTCTGGGAATTCTTTTTCATAAAATTCAGCAAACTTTTCTGGACTTGGCCACCATGGTCTATGTGGAGCTTTATGAAGATACATCATCATAAATGGTTTTTCTTTATCTCTTTTGCGATCTAACCAATTTAAAGTTAGATCGGTTATTATATCCGTTACATATCCAGTAATAATCGTATCACCTTCTTTTCCAATAAATCTGGGGTTTATGTAATTACCTTGGCCCGGAAGAATTAAAAAGTCATCCACTCCTTTTGGATTATTTCCAAAGTGGAGCTTACCAAACATAGCTGTTTGATAACCAGCTTTTTGAAAAAGTTGAGGGAAAGTAATTTGTGAATCATCAAATTTGGCATTATTATCAATCTTACCATTAAGGTGACTATGCTTTCCAGTTAAAATAACAGCTCTGGATGGTGCACATATAGAATTTGTAACAGAAGCATTTGTAAATAGGATACCCTCCTGGGCAATTCTGTCAATATTAGGAGTTTCTAATAATCTATCATCATAAGCACTAATTGCTTGATAAGCATGATCATCAGACATTATAAAAAGGATATTTGGTCTTGCATCTTCTGAACTGCAACTATAGCTTATATATAACGGAAGGAGTATTATACAAATTAGCTTTTTCATAAATACAATTTATAATAATTAGTTGAGAATTTAAAAGAATAAGATATGCCTATAGTTTAGGATAATAAAATGATTTTTAATATCCTATTGCACTACCATCTTTCCTGGATTCTGAAGCTCCAAAGTATACTTGATTTTTTTCATCATACATAATTGCTTGATAGCCTCCAAAAGAACCTAAACTAAATATAATCTTATGTCCATACTCCATTAGTTGACGAATTCCTTTATAATCAAAACCTGACTCCAGGGAAAGCTCTCCACCATCATACATATTACCTCCAGTGGGTTGTTGATTGGATACATGCCTAATTCTTGGAGCGTCTCCAGCTTCTTGTAAATTCATATCAAAATCGATAAGATTAATCACTATTTGTGCATGTCCTTGAGGCTGCATTGCTCCACCCATTAAACCAAAACTTACATAAGGTTTGTCATCTTTAGTAATAAATGCAGGAATGATAGTATGAAAAGGTCTTTTGCTTGGTTCATAAACATTGAAATGACCTTCTTCTAAAGAAAATAATTCTCCCCTATCTTGAAGCATAAATCCTAATCCAGGAGGAACCATTCCAGAACCCATTCCTCTATAATTACTTTGAATTAGTGAAACCATATTTCCTTCACTATCAGCTGTAGTAAGATAAATTGTGTCTCCATTTTCAATTTCTCCAGCTTTTACAATTCTCGCAGATTTATTAGGATCAATTTCATTTCTTCTTTTATTTGCATAATCTTTTGATATTAAATAGTCCACGGGAATTTTATTAAAATTCATGTCTGCGTAATACTTAGCTCTGTCAGCAAAAGCAATTTTTTTTGCTTCTACAAAATGATGGATATACTCAGCAGACCCAAAGCCCATAGACCTTATATCAAAGCCTTCAAGTAGGTTAAGAATTTGAAGTGCAGCAATTCCTTGACCATTAGGAGGAAGCTCCCATACATCATAACCTCTATAATTGGTGGATACAGGCTCAATCCAATCAGATTCATGATTCTTTAAATCTTCGTAAGACAAGAACCCTCCTTGATCAATAATAAATTGAGAAATAGTCTCAGCAATTTCACCTTCATAAAACCCTTTTCTACCCTGCTTTGCAATTATTTTTAATGTATTTGCTAAGTCAGGATTTTTAAATAATTGTCCTTTTTTTGGAGTTCTACCATTAACATGATAAGTTTCTTTAAAATTAGCATAGGTGTTAAAATTTTTTGAAGCTATATTCATATAATACGATACAAGTTCAGTAACTGGAAATCCATTTTCTGCATAATTAATTGCTGGATTTAATACATTTTTCATATTCATTTTTCCAAACCTATCATGTAATTCAAACCATCCATCAACACATCCTGGAACACTAACTGGCAGAGGGCCATATGCTGGAATTTTTTCAAATTTATTATCTTTAAAGTAGTCTAATGTTAGATTTTTAGGGGATCTACCACTAGCATTTAAACCATATAACTTTTTTTCTTTTTCAACCCAAACAATTGCAAATAAATCTCCACCGATTCCATTTCCAGTTGGCTCCATTAAACCAATTGCAGCATTTGCAGCAATTGCAGCATCAATAGCATTACCGCCTTGTTTCAATATATCAATTCCAATCTGAGTAGCTAACGGATGACTTGTAGCAACCATTCCATTTTCAGCAATAATTTCGGATCTTGTAGAAAATAATTCTCCTGTAATTCTATCTTGAGCAAATCCAATAAATGGGATTAATAAAAACAATAGCTTTTTCATAAATACAATTTACAAAAAAATTGTACTAACTTATTTTTTTCCTTGAAGCTATAGAGTAGATGTTTGAAAAGATACTCTAAAAGATGAGCCAATGACGAGAATTGAACTCGTGACCTCTTCCTTACCAAGGAAACGC
>CAZBCJ010000099.1:0-4365 GCA_964490545.1 uncultured Flavobacteriaceae bacterium
CAAACAGATATTTTATATAGTGCGGATAGAATGGAGCTTAAAAATTAGTAATACAAATATTACTTATTTTCAATTATCTCTACACCCCGATCTTTTATTTTAGATACGTATGTTGAAAATTCTAGTCCAGAGCCTGAATAAACTCTTTTGATAGATTCTTCTACATGCTTTGCTCGATCAATTCCCTTACTCAAGGCAAAAATTGATGGACCTGAACCAGAAATAGAACAGCCTAATGCTCCGTTAGATAAACACTCTGATTTAATTTTCTGAAATTTTGGAATAAGCTTACTGCGATGCTTTTCAATTAAATGGTCATTTAATGATGATTTAATTAAATCATAATCGCTTGTATGAAGACCATGTATAAGACTGCCAAAATTTGCTAATTGTTTCGTAGCATCTTCTAAACTAACATTATTTGGTAAAATACTTCTTGAATATGAAGTTTTTACTTCAATTTTAGGATGAACAATTGTACAGTATAGATCATTCGGAAATGGTATTTTAATAATTTCTAAAGGAGAAATACTTTTTACTAAAACAAACCCACCCAATAATGCAGGAGCAATATTATCTGGATGCTCAAACATACCATCTTTTTCCATATCCTTCATTGCAATCTTTATCAGATCACGCATAGTAAATGGATCTCCCATTAATTTGTTTATAGCATATACACTACCTGCTGCACTAGCTCCACTGCTGCCAATTCCACTGCCTGGCTTTATTTTCTTTATAATTTCTATTTCAAAACCGCAATCTGGATCTAATCTTTCAATTAATTCTAATGCAGAAACCGTTGCAATGTTTTTTTTAATATCCATGGGAAGATCGAATCCAGAAACATTATTAATTGTTAATCCCTTCTGGGCTGTTTTCCTTACAATCATTTCATCACCAATAGAATCCAATGCAAATCCAAGAACATCAAAACCACAGGCAACATTAGATACCGTTGCAGGAGAAAAAACCCTTATTTCATTGATCATATATCAGGATAGTTTAATTTATAGCAAATTTAACTTATAATTCTTTAAATATTATAAAGTAATCTGTAAATTGGAACCTATTAATTTTAAAATAAAACAAAATGAAAATGCTTAGTAGAATACTTGTTCTAATCACCTTAATTTGTTCATATACAATAAATGCACAAACAGTAGATGAAATAATTGATAATTATTTTGAAAATACAGGAGGAGTAGAAAATTGGGAGAAAATAGAAGGCGTTAAAATGAGTGCAAAAGTTAACCAAGGTGGAATGGAAATTCCTATTGAAATCGTGCAGTTAAAGAGTGGAAAAATGATGACAACCATTAACTTTCAAGGACAAAGCATAAAACAGGGAGTCTTTGATGGAGAAGTACTATGGAGTACAAATTTTATGACTCAGAAAGCTGAAAAAAGTGATGAAGAATCAACAAATATGGTTAAAAATGAAATGAATGAATTTCCAGATCCTTTTCTAAACTATAAAGAAAAAGGATTTACAGCTGAATTGGTAGTGACTGAGACTGTAGATGGCTCTGAAACATTCAAGATTAAGCTTACAACAACACCAAATATTATAGAAGGTAAAGTAGTGACAAGACTTGGATATTTATTGTTTGATATTGAATATTTTGTGCCAATGCTACTGCAAGAAGAAATAAAAGTTGGTCCTGGTAAAGGAATGGTCTCTGAAATTAAATTGAGTGATTATCAAGAAGCTGGTGGTATATATATGCCTTTTTCAATGACTCAAGGAGTAAAAGGTCAGCCAGGTGCTCCAATTACAATGGACAATATTGAAATCAATCCAACTGTAGATGATAGTGAATTTGCATTTCCTGAAGAAACTCCAGAAGAAAACTAGTTAACAAATACATTCTCAATTAATTCAATAAACTATGAAAAAGATATTTTTAGTTTGCATTGCTGTGTTTTTATTTCAAAACACATCTTATACACAGTCAACTATTAAATTAGAAAATTACTTTGGTGATCTGCGAGCTAGACATATAGGTCCAGCTGTTATGAGTGGTAGAATCAATGATATGGAAAATCATCCTGCGGATGCAAAAATTATCTATGCTGGAGCTGCAGGTGGTGGAGTTTGGAAGTCAAACGACGCTGGAACAACATTTAATCCAATTTTTGACGAATATTGTCAATCTATTGGAGCTATTGAAATAGACCCTAATGATCCTGACAATACAATATACGTTGGTACAGGAGAAACATGGCCTAGAAATAGTGTTTCAGTTGGAGATGGTCTATATAAATCAAATGATGGAGGAAACAATTGGAAAAAAATTGGATTTGAGAAATCTGAGAGAATTGCAAATATTATTGTTAACCCAAATAATTCAAAAGAAATTATTGTTGGCGTATTAGGCGCTCTTTGGTCTGATAGTGAAGAAAGAGGAGTGTATAAAACAACTGATGGCGGAATTACTTGGGAGAAAATTTTATATGTTAATCAATCAACAGGTTGTGCTGATTTAGCAATTAATCCAAAAGATCCAAACATAATCTACGCCTCTATGTGGGAATTCAGAAGAACTGCATGGTCATTTAATTCTGGAGGGGAAAATAGTGCATTATACAAATCAATAGATGGAGGAGAAAATTGGGAAAAAATTCATAATGGATTTCCAGAAGGAAAACTTGGAAGACTTGCAATTGCTGTAGCAGAGTCAAATCCTAATGTTGTATATACTGTTATTGAAGCTGAAAAGAATGAAAAAAAAGGACTTTATAAAAGTACTGATGCTGGTGATAACTGGAAACAAATGAATAATGATTTTGGTATTACTGTAAGACCCTTTTATTTCTCTAGAATAGTTGTTGACCCTAAAGATGAAAATATAATTATAAAGGGGGGGTTATTTGGTTCCATATCAAAAGATGGTGGAGAAACATTCCAACAAATGGGGGCTATGCATGCAGATATTCATGATGCAATATTTGATATTAACAATTCAGATATTATCTATGTTGGAACAGATGGAGGTGTTTATAGATCTTGGAATAAAGCAGTGACAATGGAGATTGTAGAAAATCTTCCTCTATCACAATTTTATCATATTAGTGTCGATAATGACACTCCCTATAATGTTTATGGCGGTCTTCAAGATAATGGTTCATGGTATGGGCCATCATTTGCTCCAGGTGGAATAACAGCTAAAGAGTGGAATCCGGTAGGTCAAGGAGATGGCTTTAGGGTACTAAGACACCCAACAAAAAATATTATTTATTCTGAGATGCAAGGAGCTGAAAATGTTTGGAGATATGATGCTGACAATAACCTAGTAAAAACTATACAGCCTCTTGCTGTAAGTGGTTATGAAGACTATAGATTTAATTGGAATCCTCCTATAGCAACTAGTTCTAATAAAGCTGATAGACTTTATATTGGGAGTCAATATTTACATAAATCTGAGGATATGGGAGATGGCTGGGAAATAATATCTCCAGACTTAACAACTAATGATGCTAATAAGCAGAATCAAGAAGATTCGGGAGGATTATCAATGGATAATTCTGGTGCTGAGAATCATACAACAATTTTTACTATTGCAGAATCTCCATTGGATGAAAATACTATTTGGGTAGGAACTGATGATGGCAATATACAAGTAACAAGTGACGGAGGTAAAACATGGACTAATACAATTTCTAATGTTGTAGGTGTTCCAGAAAATACCTGGGTATATCATATTGAGGCAAGTTCACACGACTCTAAAACTGCATATGCAGTTTTTGATGGTCACACAACAGGTGATATGACTCCATATGCTTATAAAACTACCGATCTTGGTAAGACATGGAAAAATATAATTCCCTCTAAAGATGTTTATGGCTTTGTAAGAAATATTCAAGAAGATTATGTTAATCCCAATCTACTTTTTCTAGGAACTGAATTTGGGTTATATATTTCAGTTAATGGCGGTAAAAGTTGGGGAAAATTCACTAATAATATGCCCTCTGTAGCAGTTCATTTTATTGATCTGCAAAAACAAACTAATGATCTCGTAATGGGGACTCATGGAAGAGGAGTAATTATAATTGATGATATATCACCCTTAAGAGAAATTAAATCTGAAAATCTGTCGAGTAAATTACACTTTTTCAGTAAAGACACTTTTACAATTTCTGATTATAGTGGATTTTCTGATAATTTTGGAAGAGAAACTCAATTTGTTGGAGAAAACCCTTCTTTCGATTGTGAAATTAAATACCTGCTCCCAAAACGACATACATTTGGCAAAATGACATTTGAAATTTATGATATGAATGGCAATTTACTTGCTACACTCGGAGCAGGAAAATCAAAAGGAATAAATATTGTAAACTGGAATTATACAATTAAGCAGCCAA
>CAZBCJ010000100.1:0-4348 GCA_964490545.1 uncultured Flavobacteriaceae bacterium
ATAATTGCTATATAAATAATCCATTTTATCCAATTAGGCTGATTCCATAGTTTAAATAGTAAATTCATTATTATAAATTACTCTTATTTATATTAACAACTAAATCACTTGCAATACAAGACCAATCGTAATCTTTGGCTATCTTACTTGATTGTTTTCCCATTTGTTTAATTAGATCTTTATTATCAATCAAATTTTGTATAACACTTGTAAGTTCTCTATCGTTATTTCTTTCAAAGATAACACCATTAACCTGATCTTGTATACAATCTTTAGAACCAACATTATTAGAAACAATAACAGGTAATCCAGATGCCATAGCTTCTAAAACTACTAACCCAAATGATTCATGTATAGAAGGAAGAACAAAAAGTGATGCTTGAGAATAATTTTTTAGTGGAGAACCAGATTCAACTAATACAGAAATACCTTTCTCCATTAATTTATCTTTATATTCATTAAATATATCTTCAAAATATTGTGTTATATGACCATTAAATATAAGATTGATTTTATCAGAGGAGTTTATATTAAGCATTGCTTTGAGTAAAAGATGTACGCCTTTTTCCGGATTGACATTCCCTACAAATAAAATATTAAACTCTTTATTATTTTTTCTCTTATCTAAACTATCATATTTTTGGAAATCTACACCTAGTGCGCAATTAATAAGTTTTTCTTTTTTTATATTATTAACTAAATAAGATTTTTCAACTAACGATGAAATACACCAAATTTTGTCTACTATTTTAATCTCTGCTAATTGTCTTTGTATTCTTTCAGCAAGTATGGGTTCATTTTTCAAACCTATTCTTTTATATTCTTTTTCTAAATAGTCTTTTTGTACATTTGGATGCATCCATTGAGAATGTAGAATTGCTTTTCCACCACGTTTTTTCACTTCTTCAAATGAGTATAAAGACATTCCATTGCGTCCAATAATAATTGTATCACTATTAACTTCTATTATATTTTGTTGAATAAGATTTGTTAATTTTTTATCATAATAGATAAATTCGTCTAATAGTTGTTGATTAACACTGGTAGAAAATACTATTCTTTTAAATTTATTATAACCTCTTATAGCAAATTCAAAAATCTTATTGGTACCAATATTATGATATTTACAAATTGATATATCAACTTCTCCCCTGCCAACCCATACAATATTATAACCTAATTTTTTAAGATTTTTAACAAGCATAATGTCAGTACTTTTAGTTGCACCCAACAGATTAACATTATGTGAACCTGAATAAATGATAAAATTCATTTTCCTCTGATTTGAAGAATTGTTGGATAAAATATTAAGATTTGAAGAAGACTCAGAATTTTGATATTCATTTAAAATAATTTGAATATCTTTCAAATAAGTTATATACAACATTATGAATAATACGATGAGCAATAATAGCTTATGAATCAAAGATAGTGTCAATAAATTGTTGGCTCCCCATAATAACAGACCCGTGAAGAAGAGTAGAAATAATATCTTTGTAAAATATGATAGATAACCTTTATGAATCAACTTCTTAACATAAACCTGGTAAGTGTAGAAAACTGATATATTCCCTACTATAAAAACTGCACCTGCAGCACCTGTAGTACCATATAAATCTGTTAAGAAATATAGCAAAGGTATTAATGTTAATAAATTTATTATTGCTACTTCCATATCAACTTTTGTGTAACCATATGTATGTAATAATGGAGCAACATTGCTTGATACAGCTTTAATGAGTACAACCACAATAAATATTTGTAGTAAAAGTGATGATGGGAGCCATTTTTCACCATATACAAAGAGTATAATTTCTTGAGAAAATAATAAAATTATAAATACTGGAATAAAATAAATAATTGCTGTTATTACCGTAATCATATCAAATAATTTAATTTGATCTTTAAGATTATCAAGCTTAGCAAGAGTTGGAAAAAGAACTTTATTAATGGCAGCTCGAATAAAAAATAAATAATGACTGATTTGAAATGCCATCCAGTAAAATCCTAACGATTTTTCATCTATCCACAAATCCACAAGGTAATAATCAATATTGGTAGATATAAAAACAAGAATTGTACTAATCAATAATGGATATCCAAAAACCATGGATTCTCTAAATATTTTATAATCTATACGGAGCTTGGGTCTATATGGCAAAATAAACCAGATTAATACTGATTCTACAAGTGAAATAGTTACTTTCCACCACACTAAACTCCATATACCATAATTGTTATATGCCAATGTAATTCCAACAATGCCACCAACGACATGAGATACCAACATTGGCATATTTGCTTTAACAAATGATAATTCTTTTTCAAAAAGTGCTTTTGGTTTCACAAGCGGGTTATACAACAATACTATGCAAAAGATTTGGATATATTCTGTAAGGTGAGATTTATCAATCCATGCTAAAATTGTTGGTAACAAGAAAAGAGAAAATAATATTAACAACAACCCCCATATTAATTCAACGGTAAAAATTGTATCTAATATTTTATAAGGATTCTTTTTTTCTTTAATAAGAAATTTATCTCCATGAAGACTCCCAAAACTATTAAGAAACATCGCAACTAGGCTAATAAAAGCAAAAACACCAAATTCCGATGGCTCCAAAATTCTAGCAAGAGTAACTTGGACAGTAAAAAGTGTAATAACCTGCAATATGGTTATTACACTTACTGTGATTCCTCCAGAAATCAGTCTTTTTAACACCTATCTTCCTGCTTTCTGTGAATTATAAATTGTATAAATGAAGTTTATCATTTCGCAGTATTATAACACAAAATAATATAATTTTTTATAATAATCTAAAGCTTCATCATAAATAGAATGGTACTCTTTTGGTACATTATTAGATCTATTTTCAAATTTTTCAAATTTGGTAGTATTAATAATATTGTTATACCAATGTTTCCACCAAATACAATCAGTAGAATATGGACCTTTCTTCCAATTAAGCATTTTTTTATCAAACTTAATATTCAAATGATTGCACCAATGATTTAAGATACTTTCAGGATTGTTTAATAAAGTAGAAACATCAATAACTAAAATATTTTTTTTGAATTTTCGCAAATATTTAATTAATTCATATTGCTGAGGATAACCAAGTTCACTGATATGATTTAATTTGTTTTTTTTAATATAAGAGCTAATCACATCTTTTGGGTGTCTTATCAAAAATGAATTATGGAAATCTTTTATCCATTCAATATTTTCTAAGTTGATTAAATGGTGGGCCATATGTTTTTGATACCATATATTTTTTGATTGAGGAATTTCTTTAGTAATAGCATTGACTACTGAATCATATGAATTTGGATAATAATTAATAATTTCTTCATGCATTGGATGTTTTAGTTTTTTTTCTTTTAAATAATATGCATAAAAAGGCTCATCAGTCACAAAGGTATCGTCTCTTGATGACCAAGAACGCATTAATGCAGTAGAAATATTCCTAGGACCGGACCAACAAGCAATTTTCATAATTTAGATTTTATATAATTTTCAATATCTTGAAGATATAATGTTCTTATCTTATTTGTGATGGAGTCCTTATTTGTTGATTCTAAAGATTTATCTTCTAAGGTTGAAACTGGTACAATGCCTCCAAACGTTCCAGTAACAAATGCTTCTTGACAATCTTCTATATCTTTAAAAATAAAATTTTTTTTATAAATCGGAATATTATTTATTTTGCATAATTCTATTGTTTTTGATCGAGTAATTCCATTGAGACAATATTTCCCTTTCGAAGTAATAATTTCATTATTCTTAATGAAAAAAAGGTTAGTTGAATTACATGTGCTAATAAAACCATGCATATCATTCATAATTCCTTCATCATAGCCAAGCTTATTTGCTTCTATACTCGCTAAAATACAATTTAATTTACTTAATGTATTATACTGTGGATTCAGTATTTCATTATTTGGTCTAATATTTTTGACTCTTCCAATTTTAATACCATTCTTATAGGTACTAGAATCTGCTTTCTTATATTCAGGAATAATAACAAAGTTTATTGGACCCACATTTGCATTAGGATTTTGATAAGGAGTAATTTTATTCCCACGAGAAACTACTAAACGAATATGTACATCATCTTTCATATTATTTTTTGTTAACGTTTTATTGATTTCATTTATGATATACTCTTTTTCAAAACCAATATGGAGTGAAATCCCTTTTGCGCTTTCATAGAGACGATCTAGATGTTCTTCAATATGGATCAAAACAGATTGATGAAATCTAATTCCTTCCCAGATTCCATCTCCAAGTAGAAAACCACTATCAAAAACTGATATTTTTGCTTCGTTTCTTTTGAAAAATTCTCCA
>CAZBCJ010000101.1:0-4317 GCA_964490545.1 uncultured Flavobacteriaceae bacterium
TATACAATGGCGGAGCTGTTGATATTTCAGGGTTCGAATTATATCTGAGACGTATGCTATGGGAAGGATCAGGACTTCAAATACCTGTAGAACTTGCATATACGCACACTAACACTGAATTTAAAGAATCATTTGATGGTGATTTTTGGGGTGATGTATCATCTGGAGATGAGCTTCCATATGTTCCTAGCGATGTATTGTATTTAAACGTTGGGATGAATATGGGTATCATGTCCAGCAATGTATCTTTAAAACATACTTCAGAAATGAGAACATCAGCTGGTTCTGGTAGTCTTGATGATGCAGAATCAACAGATGCATTAATGATTGTTGATGTTGCAACAAACTTTGAAGTACAAAAGAATATGGTTCTATCACTTCATATCAAAAATTTACTTGATGAGAATGGAGTTGCTGCAAGAAGACCTTATGGTGTTCGACCATCAATGCCTAGAACAATATCATTTGGACTTTCATATACTTTTTAAGGGAACAGATTGAACTTGTCATAATTTCTATCTAGAAACCTCGTAATTAGTATCAGAAAACTAGATTACCTTAAAAAGTGAAAAGTAGCGCCCGATTTAATCGGGCGTTATTTTTTTATAGATAAAAAAATGATAGTGAACTTATTTGTTAATTGAAAAAAAATAATTATACTTATGTCTTCTATGAGATATAAAATTTTGCTCTATATAACATTTGTTGGGACTCTATATTCACAGACTTTTTTAGATCTAACTCCACGTCCTTCGTATGATATCCAAAAAATTGATACTCCTATTAAAATAGACGGGAAATTAGATGATCTTATGTGGGAGTCTGCGCAGATTGCAACAGGGTTTACTGATACAGGCATTTTTCAAGGGGAAAAAGCTGCATTTAAAACAGAAGTAAAAGCGTTGTATGATAATCAGAATTTGTATGTAGGCTTTATTGCTTATACTCCTCCTGAAAAAATAAGAACATCAGTATCAAAACGAGACAACATTAATGACGACGATGACTATGTAGGCATTCAACTTGATTTATTTGATGATGAAGCTCTTATTTATGGAATTGCAGCTAGTCCATCTGCAACACAAATTGATGGCCGTTCTGGTTTTGGATTTGATAAATCTTTGGATTTGATATTTGATGTCCAAACAACCATTACAGACTATGGTTATGTTGTAGAGTTTGCTATTCCATTTTCAAGCTTAAGATATTCTATCGCAGAAACACAAAATTGGAGAATAAATTTTTATCGTAGATACACGACCGATGATGAAATTGGACATGAAGTATTTTGGGCATCAACGATGCGAGGAATAGAATGCCAAAGTTGTCAAATGGCTTATTTAAACAATATTAAGCCACCAAAACAGAAAAAGGGAGATATTGAGTATATTCCCTCATTAGTTGGTGGATATTCTCAGGATTTTAAAAATGATTCAACCAGCGACAACTTTGAACCTTCTTTATTTATTAAATATCCTATTTCATCTGTTGATTTGCTTGAAGTGGCATTAAATCCTGATTTTAGTCAGATTGAATCAGACGATATCCAAAATGATATTAATACTGTTAATGCATTATATTTTAGAGAAAGAAGACCTTTTTTTAGTGAAGGTGCAGAGCTTTTTAAATTCAATTCAGATCGTGGTTATATTAACCTGTTTTATTCAAGAACAATTAATGACCCATCTGTAGCATTAAAATATACAGGGAAAGTTGGAAAAACAGCTTTTGGAGTAATCAGCGCAATAGATGAATCATCTCTATTATTACTTCCTTTTGAAGAATCAAGCACTGTTGTTCCAATGGGTGAAAGTACATCTAATATTGTCCGTATAAAACGTATGTTAAAAAACGCAGGTGAGCTTGGTGCTATTATCACTAATCGTACATTTGATAAAGGTGGAGATATGACAACTGCAGGGGTTGATTTTCATTATCATCCTGGAAATAATTTGCATTTAACGCTACATGCTACAAGTTCAATTCATAATGAATCTGATAATTTAGAGTACAACCCCGAAGATGAAGAAGACCAGACATTTGATAAATATACCAAAGCGTTTGATGGGGAAGAAGTAACTGGAAATGCAATGGGTGTTAGTTTGTCAAAATTTGACAGACATGATAGCGCTGGATTTACAGTGAGACTACGTTCTCCTGGATTTCGAACTAGTAATGGTTTTGAAAGAAATAATTCAACAAAATGGATAAAGCTTTCAAGAGGAAAAAACATTTACTATGATAATCATCCAAAATTATTAAAATCTGAACATTCTATTCAATTAGTACATAAAGAAAATTATAGCGGGCTTACAAAAAAACAAGAAATCACTATCAAGAATGGATTTAATTTTAAGAATGGATTTAATCTGAGTTTTGAAGGCGAAATCCAAGATGAAAATTTTAGAGGATTGCAGTTTAATAACCATTCAGATTTCACAGTATCTTTTACTGGAAAACTTAACCCAAACACTAAAATTCATTCTGGAATTAATTTTAATGATGAAATTATCAGATATTTATCTGTACCTGAGGTTACTTGGGAAAATAATATTTGGTTTTATACAGAAATTAAGCTGTCTAACCAATCTAATTTTTCTGTTGGCATCAACTATGAAGAAGCTCAAGAATATTATGATGGTTTTTTAATCAATGCACGATATACACACTCATTTACATCTAAGCTTTCTTTAAGAGGGAAAGTGCAGTATAGCGATTTTTCAAACACTTGGTTTATTGAACCATTATTAACCTATCAGCCTAATGCATTTTCCGCACTATATTTTGGGGTAAATGATCTTCTTAGCACGGAAGATAGTATGTTTTCAAATTTAACAGAGTCAGAACGTCAATTATTTGTTAAGTTTCAATACTTATTTTAGATAATGAGAAGAATATTATTAACATTATTTGTATTAACATTTTATAGCTGCGCTGTTGCTGTAGGCAAAAATGCTCCAGCTGAATCTAGCACTAAAGATATTATTACAAATGGCAATAGTGTTTATCATTCAAAAAATGGTAATACTATGGTTGCTTTTAATAAGATTTTACCTAAAAAACGCGCTGCATTTGAAATGTTAAATAAAACAATTATTATGCCAGCAATTGAGCGTGTTAATCCATCAGTTTACAAAAGCTTAACATTCTTATCTCCTGATGATCAAAATGAAGATGGAACCTACACATTTCTTTATATTGCTAGTCCTTATCTAGAAGATCAAAGTTATGATATTTTGTCAATACTTATTGACGTTCACGGAAGAACAAGGGCAGAGGAATATTTTAAGTTATGGCTTGATTGCTTTTCTGAAGAACAAGATACATTATTGTTTAGATGATAAATTCATATCTTTTTCACTGGTTCTGTATTAAATTTTTTAAAATGCAAATCCGAAAGAATTTTTTTATCACACTATTTAGTTGTTCATTTCTTTTTACACAAACCTTACAAGTCGATGATGCTACGCTTTCTTCAGGCGGTGGGTATAGCGGAGGAACAACGCTTGGCATCACTGAAACAGATGTTACAATTTATTCTAATGCAATGGTTCATAACCTGTATGTATGGGGAATTCCCTGGTATTCTGAAACAAGAACTTTTCCAGCGCGAGTGAATTTGCCTCTCGATAATAGATCTTACGTAATTAGTTTATACAAAAAATCACATTATCAAGCTATAACACAGGAATTACAGACATTCGATTTTGATAATCGACCATTAGAAGAGTTTGAATTTTTACAAGACCAGTTAGAGCGTATGAGAATTGGTTCAAAAATAGTGAGACCAATTCCTGGAAGTTCAGAATCTGTATATCTTATTTATTGTGATGAGGAAGATATATCTTGTGAAGAGGGGTTGCATTGGAGAGATGGATTTTTGGCAAAATTTTATGATCAAAAACAAGAAATGTATATGAATTCCGAACTAAGCAAACCGAACAAATATCTAACTGAAGAAGAAAGGGCATTAATCAAAAGACATCGTGGAGGTGTTGGAATGCTAGTAGGGTTGTTCTCTATGGGTATTTGGTTACTTGATAGATCGCTACAGTGAAGAATATTTCTATAAATATTGTTGGTTTTGATATTGAATTTTTTCCTTCTTGAACTACACCATTAGAAATTCTGAAATCTTTAAAAGGCGGACCAAAAAATACGATTATCTGTAAAATTGATGATATATTGACCGATTTAAATGAACCAATAGGCCAAGATGTTAAGTTGCAGTTTTTAGATGGAAAAAGTAAAGATGGGCATAGTGTATTATTGCATAGCACAGCACATTTGATGGCACAAGCAGTAAAACGTTTATTT
>CAZBCJ010000102.1:0-4284 GCA_964490545.1 uncultured Flavobacteriaceae bacterium
CGGACAGGTGATTGCGTGAAACGTTTTGATTTTTTTTTCATAGAAATTAGTCGCAATGGATCGGTTGCTATCTAACTGAATTATTGATTATAACCGAGGTAATTAAAAAATTTAAACTGCATTCACTTTCTAAGTCATTTTAGCACAATGAATTAAGTTTTAATAAAACAGTTCTTGTTCCTAAATTGTTTAACAAATTTTTTCGAGCCCATTTTTTTCGGTAAAGTCCAGTTCTTTAAATTTAAAGCTTTATGAACCTTATCTTAATTTTAAAATTTGCTATATGGATGATAGTATTATTTAATGGCATAACCTCATCAGGTAAAACTGAAATTTATATAAAAATAATTCAGTCTATATTAAAAGAAAATAGTCAAATTCTATACCTAGTCCCGGAGATTGCATTAACGACTCAATTAGTAAATAGATTATCAGAAGTATTTTCAGAAGAATTAATAGTTTATCATTCTAGATTTTCAATTAATCAAAGAGTTGAAATTTGGAATAAAGTTTTAGATTCAAAGAAGTCTCAATTAATAATAGGAGCAAGGTCAGCTTTATTATTGCCTTTCAGTAATTTAAAATTAATTATTGTTGATGAAGAGCATGAACAATCCTATAAGCAGCATGAGCCTTCACCAAGGTATCATGCAAGAGATTCATCAATTGTTTTATCAAAATATTTTAATGCTAATGTTCTACTTGGATCTGCTACGCCAAGCATCGAAAGTTATTATAATGCAGTGGTTTTAAAAAAATATGAACTAGTTAGCCTAAATAAGAGATTTAATGATGTTCCTCTGCCAATAATTGAATTAGTTAATATTAGTGAAAAGTATAAAGAAGGAAAAATGGTAGGGATTTTTAGTGATGAGCTTTTAGAGCATATTAGTAAAGCAGTGAATGAAAAAAAACAGGTTATTTTATTTCAGAATAGAAGAGGTTTTTCTCCAATTATTGAATGCAATAAATGCGGCTATACCCCTAGATGCGTTAATTGCGATGTTAGTTTAACATATCATTATAATAATAAATCTTTAAGATGTCATTATTGTGGATATAACATTGATTTAATCTATTCCTGTCCATCATGCTTAAATAAAGATGTAATCTCCAAAGGATTTGGAACTCAGCAAGTAGAGCTTGAAATAAGTGAATTATTTCCAAATTATAAAGTAAAAAGGCTAGATTATGATACTACAAGAGGGAAAAATAGTTTTAACAATATAATCTCATCTTTTGAAAAGAATGAATTTGATATTTTAATTGGGACACAAATGGTAACAAAGGGGCTAGACTTTAAAAATGTTAAGGTAGTAGGAGTTTTAAATGTAGATAATTCAATGAATTTTCCTGATTTTAGAGCCTATGAAAGATGCTATCAATTAATTCAACAAGTAGCAGGAAGATCAGGAAGATCATTAGAAAGAGGAAAAGTGTTAATTCAAACATATAATTCATCAAATGATATTTTTCATCATATTATTGCCAACGATTATGATTCAATGTTCAATAACCAAATAGAAGAAAGAAAAAAATTTAAATATCCGCCATTTTATAAATTAATTAAGATAACAGTAAAACACAAAAGTTTTTCACTTGTTAATGAAGCTGCAAACTGGTTAGCAAAAAATTTATCTACAGTTCTTAAGGGCAATATGCTAGGTCCTGAATTCCCACATATTAATAGGGTTAGAAATAAATATCAAAAAAATATTCTTATAAAAATTCCTTCAAAGCAATCATTAATTGCAACTAAAAATTTTATTAAAAAATCTAAAGACAAATTACATTCAATTTCAAGCTACAGCTCTGTGAATGTAATCTTAAATGTGGATAATTACTAGTCTATTTTGATTCTAGTATTTTTTCTAGTTCTGCTTTTTTATTTCTGCTAACAGGAATTAAATTAGATTCAATCTCTACAGTCTTGTTACTAAGATTATCTATTCTATCAAGATTTATAATATATGATTTATGAATTCTTAAGAATTTATTTACTGGCAATTTTTTTTCAAAGTTCCTTAATGAAGATAATACTATAATATTTGAATTTGATGTGACAACTTTGACATAGTCTCCAAGTGCTTCAACCCATTTAATATCCTTAGTATACACCTTCCTTTTCTTTAGATTACTTTTTATATATAAATAGGGTTTGCCTTTTTCATCAGAATTATTAAATAATTTCTGAAATTTCATTTCTATTCTTTGAATTTTTTCTTCATTCAAAGGATATTCTATATAGTCTAGTGTATTATATTCAAAACTCTTAAAAGCATGTTCTGTTTGATTGCTAATAAACACAATTTTTGGATCTGAGTTTAATGAATCTAAAAAGACAAATGGATCAAATTTAGGAAGGCTAAATGAGATAAAAATGACATCTATATTATTATAATTTAAAGAATGTTTTGAGTCAATAAAGTTGTCAAAACATGATAATACTGAAAAAGATGTCTGTTTTTCTATAAGTTTTTTAAGAATTTCTAAATTCTCAGGATCTTGGTCAATTATTATACAATTTTTGGTCAATTTTCAAAAATAGTTTATGTTTTCTAACCATAAAATTAACTAATTTGCATATTTAAACTAAAAAATTGTCAAAACAATTTAAAATACCTACTTTTGCAGGCATTAAAAAATAAATAGAAATGTATAATTATGAAACTGTTTTCATTTTAAATCCCGTTTTATCTGAAGATCAGATAAAGGAAACAGTCCAAAAGTATAAGAAATTTTTGACATCTAAAGGTGCTAAAATTGTTTTCAAGGAGGATTGGGGATTAAAAAAGTTAGCTTATCCTATTCAAAACAAGAAAAGTGGTTTTTATCATCTTTTTCAATACTCTGTTGAATCAAATGTTGTTTCAACGTTAGAAGTTGAACTTAAAAGAGATGAAAGGATTATGAGATCTTTAACTGTAAAGTTGGATAAGTATGCAATTGAATGGGCAGAGAAAAGAAGGGAAAAATTAAAAATTAAAGCATAGAGTTATGTCAAATATTCAACAACAAGCAAAAGGAAAAAATGAGGGAGAAATCAGATATTTAACTCCTTTAAATATAGACAATAGCACTGTAAAGAAATATTGTAGATTTAAAAAATATGGAATTAAGTATATTGATTATAAGGATCCTGATTTTTTATTAAAATTTGTAAATGAACAAGGTAAGTTATTGCCTAGAAGAATTACAGGAACATCATTAAAATATCAAAGGAAGGTTTCTGTTGCTGTAAAAAGGGCTAGACATCTTGCATTAATGCCGTATGTTGCTGATTTATTGAAGTAAAATTTCTAAAAATGGAGATAATATTAAAAAAAGACGTTGAGGGTGTTGGATTTAAGGATGATATCATTACTGTCAAGAATGGTTTTGGTAGAAATTTCTTAATACCAAATGGATCAGCAATACTAGCAACCTCTTCAGCTAAGAAAATTTTAACTGAAAATCTCAAACAGCAAGCTGTTAAGGACAAGAAGTTAGTTGATGATGCAAATAAGGTTGCAAAGAAAATTAAAGCTTTAGATATAAAAATAAAATCTAAAGTGGGAGAGGGGAAGAAACTTTTTGGTTCCGTTAACAATATAAATGTTCAGAATGAACTAAAGGAGAAAGGTGTTGAAATTGATAAGCGATCAATAATGATTACAGGTAATTTAATAAAGCAATTAGGAAAATATAATGCAGTTGTTAGGTTGCATAGAGATGTAATATTTGACTTGCCATTTGAGGTAGTTGCCGAAAAAAAATAAGATAAAATCAAAATATATTTTTTAAAAACACCTATTTCAAATAGGTGTTTTTTTATTTAATTATTTTAATAAAAGAAATAAATACTGATAATTAAATTATAATTTTGTTTGATATGAAGAAAAAACTAGGTATACCAAAAGGGACTAGAGACTTTGATTCAATACAATTATATAAAAGAAACTATATAATTGATATAATTAAAGACAGCTTTTTGAAGTTTGGGTTTAACCCAATTGAAACTCCGAGCTTTGAAAGGTCAAGCACTCTATTGGGTAAATATGGAGATGAGGGGGATAGGCTAATCTTTAAAATTTTAAGGTCTGGCGATTTTTTAAAGGATTTGGATAATCGGGATTTAGTTGCTGGCAATCAAGGTGAAATTACTTCTAAAATATCAGATAAGGCATTAAGATATGATTTAACTGTTCCTTTCGCTAGGTATGTAGTTCAAAACCAAAATGAGATTACTCTTCCTTTTAAGAGATTTCAAATTCAACCTGTATGGAGAGCAAGAATCTAAATATG
>CAZBCJ010000103.1:0-4210 GCA_964490545.1 uncultured Flavobacteriaceae bacterium
TATATTAATGTTGATCCAGAATTTAAAACATCATCTACTAAAACAATTGACTTATTTGAGTATTCATCTTTGCTTATAGAAGTTTCAATAGATTTTCTAGGGTTTTTCTTATCAATTTTTACTTTACATAGAATGATTTCTATACTTGAAAGGTTATTAAGCATTTTTTTTAATTCCTTTGCAATCAAATATCCATTTGATTCAATTCCTGCGATAACAATCACTGAATTTTGCAAATTAGTTTCCAATATTTGGTATGAGATTCTCTTTAACTTGCTTCTGATTTGATTATCATTAATTATTACTTTTTTATCTTCCATTTATATTTAATTTAACTACTTAAAAGATTGTTAAAACTTAATAAAATACAATATAATAATTGTATTTTTGCATGTAAAATTAAAGCAATGAGATTTAAAGTACATTTCTTTTTCTTTTTATTTTTATTTTTATTTTTCTCTTGTCCAGAGGACGATGTTGATGGGCCAGTAGAAATTCCTGAGAATGACAGAACTGAACAACAAATTATTGACAGGGATTCTTTACTAGGTTATTTCGAAACACATTATTACAATTCTGCTTATTTACAAAATAACCCTGGTTTCACTTTAGATGAAATTGTTATTTCTGAACTTCCTGAAGATGGGAATCTTCCAGATGCTAATCAGAATACCATGCTTAGTGATGACATTATAACACTAACCACTACTTATTTTGATATTGAATATGAATACTATATCTTAAAAATTAATCAAGGTGAATCAGAAGTTTCTCCAAATTTTTCTGATAGGGTTCGTGTTAAATACGAGGGAAGCCTTATGGATGGTTTAATATTTGATAGTTCTTCAACACCTGTAGATTTCGATTTAACAAATACAATTTCAGGTTGGGGAAGAGTACTGCCAGAATTTAATAATGCAACAGACTTTGTAATCAACAATGATGGAACTTTAGATTACACTGATCCTGGGATAGGAGTAATGTTTCTACCCTCTGGGATGGGATATTATTCTAGTGCAGCTGGAGCTGTTCCTGTATATTCCAACCTAATTTTTAAGTTTAAGTTATTAGAATCAGAAGAAAATGATCATGATTTTGATAATGTTCCTTCTCATTTAGAGGATCTAGATGGAAATTTAGACCTCACAGATGACAATACCGATGATGATCCATATGCAGATTTTGTAGATAGTGATGATGATAATGATGGCACATTAACTATTGATGAAGATCTGGAACCAGATTCAGATTTAACTGTAGATAGGGATGGAGATGGTGATCCTACAAATGATATTGGAGATGGTGATCCAACAAATGATGATACTGATGGAGATGGAATTCCCAACTATTTAGACACAGATAATACAGAATCAAGAGACGATTAGTTTTTTCTTTTTAACACCCTTTCTACGTTTACTACAATTGAGTCAGCATTAAGACCATATTTTTTCATTAGCTCAGCAGGTTTTCCTGATTCACCAAACGTATCATTTACAGCAACAAATTCTTGTGGAGAGGGATTATTAGAAGCCAATATACGAGCAACACTTTCACCAAGACCACCCAAAAAATTATGTTCTTCAGCTGTTACAACACATCCTGTTTTATTTACTGATTTTATGATGGCTTCTTGATCTAAGGGTTTTATAGTATGGATATTAATAACATCTGCACTTATCCCTTTATTATGTAAAATTTTAGTTGCTTCTAAGGCTTCCCATACTAAATGACCTGTAGCCACAATAGTTACATCTTCACCTTCTTGAAGTTGTACAGCTTTACCAATTTCAAAATTTTGATTTCCTGGAGTGAATACAGGAACTTTTGGCCTGCCAAACCTAAGATAAACAGGACCTTTATAATTAGCAATAGCAATAGTAGCTGCTTTAGTTTGATTATAATCACAAGTATTGATAACTGTCATACCTGGAAGCATTTTCATCATACCAATATCTTCTAATATTTGATGGGTTGCACCATCTTCTCCAAGAGTTATTCCTGCATGTGAAGCGCAAATTTTTACATTTTTACCAGAATAAGCAATAGATTGGCGTATTTGGTCGTAGACTCTTCCAGTAGAAAAATTAGCAAAAGTTCCAGTAAATGGTATTTTACCTCCAATTGTTAAACCAGCAGCAATCCCAATCATATTTGCTTCTGCAACTCCAACTTGAAAAAATCTATCTGGATGATTTTTTTTGAATTCATCCATTTTTAATGATCCAGTTAAATCAGCACATAATGCAACGACATTAGGATTTGATTTTCCAAGTTCTGTCAAACCATCTCCAAACCCACTTCTTGTATCTTTCTTTTCAGAATATTCGTATATCTTCATTTCCTATTTAATAATCACCTAATGTTTCAGGATTTTGGTTTAATGCCGTTTTAAGTTGCTCGTCATTTGGTGCTTTACCATGCCATTCGTGTGTATGCATCATAAAGTCAACACCATTACCCATAATAGTTTTTAAAAGCACGCAAACAGGCCTGTTTTTTCCTGTTTTAGATTTAGCTTTATTCATGCCATCAATTATTGATTGAATATTATTTCCTTGATTAATTTCACACACATTCCATCCAAATGATTCGAATTTATATTTTAAATCACCCATATCAATAACATCTGGAGTACTCCCATCAATTTGTTGACCATTAACATCTATTGTTGCAATAATATTATCAATATTTTTTGCTGAAGCATACATAATAGCCTCCCAATTTTGACCCTCCTGTAGTTCACCATCACCATGCAGGCTATAGATTAATTTACTATCATTATTTAATTTTTTTGAATGAGCAGCTCCGATAGCTACAGAGAGTCCTTGACCTAGTGATCCAGAAGCTACTCTAACCCCTGGAAGTCCTTCATGAGTTGTAGGATGTCCTTGTAGCCTGGAATTAATTAAACGAAAAGTATTAAGTTCGGAAACATCAAAATAATTTAGTCTAGCTAAAACACTATAAAATACAGGTGAAATATGTCCATTACTTAGAAAAAAAATATCTTCATTTTGACCATCCATTTCAAAACTATCATTCCTTTCCATAATAACATTGAAGAGACTTACAAAAAATTCTGTGCATCCCAATGATCCTCCTGGATGACCAGAGTTTACTTTGTGAACCATTCTTAGAATATCTCTACGAACCTGAGTAGTTAATGCTTCTAAATGATTAATATCAATCATTCTTAATCACAGTAAATATTGAGTTTGTTAAATTAGAATATTGTTTTCCTAATATAAAATTATTTAAAACTCATTTATTAACAAAAACTTAAAATTTATAATATTAGAGTTTTATTAAGAATTAATTGCCTTAATGTTATTTATATTTGTTTTTCATATTTATGAAATTTACTATTAATAATACAGATAATAGCACTAATGCCAGGGAGGGATATATTGAAACTTTTCATGGGAAAATTCAAACTCCTGTTTTTATGCCAGTAGGTACACAAGGAACTGTTAAAGCTGTTCACCAAAAGGAATTAAAAAATGAAATAAATGCTGACATAATTTTATCAAATACTTATCATTTATATTTAAGACCTGGAGTTAAAATAATAGAGAAGGCAGGAGGAATACATAAATTTATTAACTGGAACAGAAATATTTTAACAGATTCAGGAGGATATCAAGTCTATTCTTTAGCTTCTAAAAGAAAAATAACTAGTAATGGTGTAGAGTTTAAAAGCCATGTAGATGGTAGTTCTCATTTATTTACACCTGAAAAAGTTATTGATATTCAAAGATTGATTGGCGCTGATATAATTATGGCTTTTGATGAATGTCCTGCTTATCCATGTGAATTTGATTATGCAAAAAAATCAATGAATTTGACACATAAATGGCTAGATAGATGCATCAATAGATTTAATTCTACAGATGAAAAACATGGATATAAGCAGTTTTTATTTCCTATTGTGCAAGGCAGTACATATAAAGATCTTAGGATTCAGTCTGCTGAATATATATCAAATACAAATTCATTTGGAAATGCAATAGGAGGATTGTCTGTAGGGGAGCCTGCTGAAGAGATGTATGCCATGAATGAAATAGTATGTGAAGTCTTGCCTAAGGATAAACCAAGATATCTTATGGGTGTTGGAACACCAATAAATCTTTTAGAGAATATAGCTTTAGGAATAGATATGTTTGATTGTGTTATGCCTACAAGAAATGCTAGAAATGGCATGCTGTTTACT
>CAZBCJ010000104.1:0-4196 GCA_964490545.1 uncultured Flavobacteriaceae bacterium
GTAGAGGCAGGATTTTTGATACTATCGAGGCTGATAAAAGTCAGTACAACAATGAAACGGAAATTTTTTGGTCATCAGGATCGTGTTTTATGATAAGGTCAGAAATTTTCTTTGATTTGGGTGGATTCGATGAGGATTTCTTTGCACATATGGAAGAAATAGACCTATGCTGGAGAGTTAAAAGAATGGGATACATAAATTACTGTCAACCTAAAAGTAAAGTTTATCACATTGGTGGGAAAACTCTAGACTATAATAATCCTAGGAAAACATTTTTAAATTTCAGAAATAATCTAATGATGATAGCAAAAAATGAAAATTTTATAGAACTTCTAATAAAAATACCTATTAGATTCATATTAGATTCAATTGCTTCAATAAAAATATTATTTGAAAAAAAATCATTACTTCATTTTTTTTCGATCTATAAGGCTTACTTTTCATTTTTTTCTTATTTGCCTTCAATTCTTTTAAAAAAGAGACGAGAAAGTTTAAATAGAATATCATTAAAAAAAATAATTATACCATTTGAGTATTTTATTAGAGGTAAAAAAAGGTTTAGTGATTTATAGGTATTTGTTCCCAATATTGATAAAAATATGTATTTTTGTCAATTACAAGTAATTACTTTAAAGAACTAAAACATGAAAAATATTAATATTTTAAATTTATTTCTTGTTGTTTGTTTAGGATTAGTTGGATGTAATCCACTAAAAAAAATGATAGAATTATCTAAACAACAACAAATAAACGTTAATCCTGATCCTATTGAATTAAAGGGTTCAAAAGTTTCTTTTGACGTTGAATCTACTTTACCTGTTGGTATGTTACCTAAAGGAACTAGTTATACACTTAATTTTGAATATGAAGGTTCAGAAGTTGGATCAATTGAGTTTAAAGCTTCAGACTATCCAAATAGTGGTACATCTGTTTCAAAATCTTCGCAAACATTTACAATGCCATATAATAGCTCATTAATGGGTGGAAGCCCTGGTAAAATATCTGTTGTTGGTACTGCCAAAATTATTGCAAATGGTAAAAGTTTGAATACCGATGCTTCAGATGTTGCTGATGGTGTTAATCGAACTATTACGTTGACTAGAGCAAGTAGAATCCCTTCACCTAAAGCTCATCCTGGTTATACAGATGCTGAAGAAACTGAAACTACTTCTGTTGATTTCTACTTTAATCAAGGAAGTTCTTATTTAAGAGGTTCTGAGAAAAAGAGTGACAGAGGAGAAAAATTTTCTGCTTTTCTAGCTGAAAAAAATATTACAAAAGGTGTTAATATAGTCGGAGCACACTCCCCTGAAGGATCTACTAAGGTTATTGAATCTTTGGCTGGAAGAAGAGCTTCGGCAATTGAAAAATATTATAGTAATGAGATGGACATGTATGATTATAAAGATGAGGCAGAAAGTATAAAATTTGAACTTGTTCCAGTTGTTGAAGACTGGAATAGCTTAAGACGTGCTTTAAGATCATCTGATGCTATATCTGATTCTGATAGATCTCAAATAGCAGCTATCATTAATGGTGGTGGTTCATTTGTTGATAAAGAAAAATCGTTGTCCAAATTAAGTTCTTATAAAACATTGATGAAAGAAGTTTATCCTGATTTAAGAAATGCAAAAACTGAAGTAGTTACTGTAATCGAGAAAAAGCCTAATAATGAAATTTTAGCAATTGCTCAGAATATAGTATCTGGTGAAGCTTCTGCAGATGCTTTATCTCATGGAGAGTTATTATTTGCCGCGGGTCTTACTCCTGATTTAAAAGAGAAAGCTGCAATATATGAAGCTGCAGTTAAATGGGGAGGATCGTGGAAATCTCATAATGATTATGGCTCTGTTCATATAAATTTAGCTAAACAGGAAGAAGATGGATCAGAAGCTCAACTTAAGTTACTTGAGGCAGCTAAAACTCAGTTAGATATTTCTAATACAAAAGAAGAAAATGCTGAAGCTCATTTAAACCTTGCTTCTATTGCTGCTATGAACTATGATTGGTCACTAGCTTATGAACATGTTCTAAAAGCGGAAGAATTAGATCACTCAAACAGTAAAGTAGCTTTAAGTGTATCAAAAGCAACTTTATCTATTCCTTTAGGTGAATACACAAGAGCTATGCAAATATTTAATAGCCTTCCAAATAATGGCTGGGCAATGTATAGAAGAGGTATTTTATATATTATGATGGGAGATTTAGAAGCTGCAAAAAAAGAAATGTCTTCAGTTAGAGAACTTCTTAAGAAAAATGGTTGGGAAGAAACTGGAGGTATAGACTATGCTAATGCAGTCATATCTGCTAGAGAAGGAAATGCTAGTGGAGTTACTTCAAATTTAAAGGCAGCTTTGTCAAAGGATGAAAGTGGTGATTTTAAAGAAAGAGCAATAAATGATCTAGAATTTAGAAATTATTCTGATGCTGTTCAAAATGCCATGAAGTAATAATTAATATTTTTTAAAGAAAAGGCCTCAAAGTATTGAGGCCTTTTTTATTTTTACATCAATGAGAGAAATACAATTTAGAGAGGCACTGAGAGAAGCTATGGTAGAGGAGATGAGATTAGACAAAAATGTTTACCTAATTGGTGAAGAGGTTGCAGAATATAATGGTGCATATAAAGTTAGTCTTGGAATGTTGGATGAATTTGGACCAGAAAGGGTAATTGATACACCTATTGCTGAAACTGGATTTAGTGGGATAGGTATTGGTTCAGCAATGAATGGACTTAGACCAATCGTTGAATTTATGACATTTAACTTTTCTCTGATAGCAATGGATCAAATAATTAATGGTGCGGCAAAAATGTATCAGATGTCTGGTGGACAATTTAATGTACCTATTGTATTTAGAGGACCTACTGGAAATGCAGGTCAATTAGGAGCTCAACATTCGCAGAACTTTGAGAATTGGTACGCAAATACTCCTGGTTTAAAAGTTGTTATACCTTCAAATCCATATGATGCAAAAGGTTTATTAAAAACATCAATTAGAGATGATGATCCTGTGATTTTTATGGAATCTGAGATAATGTATAGTGATAAAGGAGAAGTACCAGCAGAAGAATATTTAATTCCTATAGGAGAAGCTAATGTTATTCATGATGGCAGTGATGTGACCCTTATATCATTTGGAAAAATGATGAAAGTTGCAGAAGAAACATATCAAGAAGCTAAAAGAGAAAACATAAGTGTAGAGGTTATAGACCTAAGAAGTGTAAGACCCATAGATTACACAAGTATTATAAACTCTGTAAAAAAAACAAATAGGCTAGTAATTATAGAAGAAGCATGGCCATTAGCATCAATATCTTCTGAAATTAGTCATCATATTCAAAGATTTGCATTTGATTTTCTAGATGCTCCAATACACAGAATAACATGTGCAGACGTTCCATTCCACTACGCTCCTACACTAATTAAAGAAATAACACCTAATGTTAAGAAAGCTATTAATGCTATTAAAAAGGTCACCTACAATTAATCAACTTATTTATTGTCCATTCCAAGCGCAGACATCATTCCTGATGGACCTGACTTTTTCATCATTTTCATCATTTTCTTCATCTGATTAAATTGCTTAATGAGTTGATTAACTTCCTGTACAGTGGTTCCACTTCCGATAGCAATTCTTTTCTTCCTGGAACCATTTAAAATATCAGGATTTTTTCTTTCTTTAAGAGTCATTGAATAAATAATTGATTCTATAGGCTTAAAAGATTCATCGTCCACATCAAGATCTTTAACCTTAGAAGATACTCCAGGCATCATTGCTATCAAATCTTTAATGTTTCCCATTTTTTTAATTTTTTGTATTTGAGATAAGAAATCATCTAATCCAAATGTATTCTGAAACATCTTCTTTTGAAGTTTTCTAGCTTCCTCTTCATCAAAGTTTTGCTGAGCCCTTTCAACTAAACTAATAACATCTCCCATACCTAAAATTCTCTTAGCCATTCTCTCTGGATGGAATACATCTAGTGCATCCATCTTTTCACCAGTGCTAATAAATTTTATTGGCTTATCAACAACTTTTCTGATTGATAGAGCTGAACCTCCCCTAGAATCACCATCAAGTTTTGTGAAGACTACTCCTTCGTAATCTATAGCCTGATTAATTGTTTTAGCTGTTATTACAGCATCTTGTCGAATCTTTTAATCTACTACAAATTATGTCTCTTGTGGTTTTAG
>CAZBCJ010000105.1:0-4156 GCA_964490545.1 uncultured Flavobacteriaceae bacterium
TGTTTTACTTTTGTAATGTGAATATACACGAAAAATATATTAGTAGATGTATTGAACTAGGCAAATTAGGAATTGGAAATACCTATCCAAATCCAGCAGTAGGATCTTGCATAGTACATAATAATAAAATTATTGGAGAGGGCTATACAAGTAGTCATGGCAAAAATCATGCTGAAATAAATGCAATAGAATCTGTAAAAGACAAATCTCAATTAATAGAATCTACCCTATATGTAACATTAGAGCCATGCTCTCATCACGGAAAAACTCCTCCATGCACAAATGAAATAATTAAAAATAAAATACCAAGGGTTATTATTGGAATAATGGATCCCCATTCTAAAGTTAGTGGGAATGGGATCAAAAAATTAAAAGAAGCTGGCATTAAAGTTGCTCTAGGCGTTTTAGAAGATAAATGTATAGATCATCATAAAAGATTCTTAACATATATAAATAAGAAAAGACCTTATATAATTTTAAAATGGGCTGAAACTAATGATGGTTTTATTGCCCCCAAGACAAAAGATGAAATAAAACCTATTTGGATATCAAATAAATACTCTAGACAACTAGTCCATAAATGGAGGTCAGAAGAACAGTCCTTAATAGTAGGAAGAAAAACAATCTCAGAAGACAATCCAGAACTAACAACTAGAGATTGGTATGGAAAAAATCCAATAGTGGTTATTATAAGTAGAGAGAATAGTTTAGATAATAATTCTAATGTCTTTAATTCTAAAGGAGAAAAAATTATTATATCCAATGAGGTAATTGATTTTAAAAAACCAATTGCAAATCAAATCACTAAAATCTTATATGAAAGAAATATTATTTCTGCAATTGTTGAAGGTGGAGCAAAAACATTGAACACCTTTTTAAATGAAAATATTTGGGATGAAATTAGAAAATTTAAATCTCCTTTAAATTTTAAAAATGGCACAAAAGCACCAGAAATTAACATAAAACCAAAAAACAAAACTTTAATTATTGAAAACGAATTAGTAGTTATTTACAACAATAATTAATGGCAAACAAAATTTATTTAATCATTCTCTAGAAAAAGCACTTTATTTTAATTTTACATTTTTTCGTGCAAAAAATGATTGATTTTTACAAAAAATTTATTAGTTTCATACAAAACAGACCTAACAAAAAAAAAATTAAAAAACAACCCTTTTGAATTTTTTTTTTCAAAAATTTGTTTACATATTTGCTAGTTCAAATCTTATCTTAATTTTAAGGTTTCGTTTGGACTAACTAACTTAATTTTTTTTTGAATGAATATAACTGCTAGCTCTGTATGGTCAAAATGTCTAAAATTTATAAAAGACAACATACAACCTCAAGCCTATAAAACTTGGTTTGAGCCTATTAAAGCTGTTAAGCTAGCAGATGATATTTTAAGTGTTGAAGTGCCAAGTAAATTCTTTTATGAATGGCTAGAAGAACATTATGTTAAAATACTAAAGGTAGCATTACAAAAAACTCTAGGTGAAAATGCAAAGTTGGTGTACGTTATTAAAATGCAAAATACTTATGGGAATAACCAACCATTTACAGAAAAAATACCTAGTTCTGGAGCAGTTGATATAAAACCACAAAATACAACAGGATCAATTAAAAAATCTGTTCCAGAATTAAAGAATCCATTTGTAATTCCTGGAATTAAAAATGTAAAAATTGAATCTCAATTAAATCCAAATTATTCTTTTGATAACTTCCTTGAAGGTGATTCAAATAGATTAGCAAGAAATGCTGGAATAGCAGTAGCTAATAAACCAGGAGGAACCTCATTTAATCCATTTTTAGTTTTTGGCGGTGTTGGCCTTGGCAAAACTCACTTAGCAAATGCAATAGGAATTGATGTCAAAAATAAATATCCTGAAAAAACTGTTTTATATACAACCGCTGAAAAATTTACTCAACAATATGTAGAAGCAGTCAAAAAAAACAATAGAAATGATTTTATCTACTTCTATCAAATAATTGACGTCTTAATTATTGATGACATACAGTTTTTCTCAGGGAAACCTGGGACTCAGGATGTATTCTTCCACATATTTAATCATCTACATCAAAATGGAAGACAAGTAATTTTAACTAGTGACAAAGCTCCGGTTAACATGCAAGATATTGAACTTAGATTATTGTCAAGGTTTAAATGGGGACTTTCAGCTGAATTACAACATCCTGATTTTGAAACAAGAATTTCTATTTTGAAAAACAAATTGTATCGTGATGGAATTGAAATGAATGATGAAGTAATTGAATATGTTGCTAAAAATATTAAAAGTAATGTTAGAGAACTTGAAGGAGCTATAATATCCTTAATTGCACAAGCATCTTTTAATAAGAAAGAGATTACAGTAGAATTAGCAAAAGAAATAATTGAAAAGTTTGTAAAAAATACAAAAAGAGAAGTTTCAATTGATTATATCCAAAAAATTGTCTCCGATTATTTCCAAATGGATATTGAAACACTACAATCAAAAACTAGAAAGAGGCATATTGTTCAGGCAAGACAATTAGCAATGTTCTTTGCTAAAAAATTCACTAAAGCTTCATTAGCTAGTATTGGGTCTCAGATAGGCAAAAGAGATCATGCAACTGTACTTCATGCATGTAAAACCGTTGACAATCTCTCCTCAACAGATAAGCAGTTTAGAAAATTTGTTGATGATCTGGGCAAGAAATTGTCAGTATAAATTTTAAAGTCTATTTCTTTATTCCTTTTTTATCCAATGCTCTATGTAATTTTCTTGCATTTGATTTATGTTCACGAAGATTCTTTGCAAAACTATGAAACCCAGGGTTTTCTGGGTCTGCTGCAAAGTAAAAATATTTGTGCTTTTCATAATTAAGTACTGCATCAACTGATATTATTGATGGCATTGATATTAATCCTGGAGGCAATCCCTTATAAATGTATGTGTTATACTTTGAGTCTATTCTCAAATGTTTGTTTAATACTCTTCTAATAATTGTGTTCTTATATTTAGGGTGTTTATATGCAGCAAATTTTACTGTTGGATCTGCATTTAATAGCCAATTGTTATTCAACCTGTTTATATAAACACCTGCAATTGTTGCCAATTCACTAATCTCCTTGGATTCTTCATTCACTATAGATGCTAAAATCATAACTTCAGTTGGTGTTAAAGAAATTTCTTTAGCTTTATTTAACCTATCTATACTCCAGAAACTCTCATATTCTTTTAACATCCTTTTTTTAAAATCCTCAGAGCTAGTGTTCCAATAAAAATTATAGCTATTTGGTATATACATAGATAACAATGTTTCTTCATTAAAGCCATTGCTTTTTTCAAAAAATGTATCAACTAGTGAAGTGCTATCAGCCTCTATTTGTTTTGAAACAATTGAGGCTAAATCATATATATCTTTGACGTTATTAAATATCAAATCAACTGTTATATTATTAGATCGAATTGAATTTATTATTTGATTGTTATTCATTCCTTTTCTAATGATAAATTTTCCAGGTTTTATGTTATTTGCATAATTTTTTCTTTTAGCCAAAACATTAAAAGTCGAAGTATCTTTTAAATATTTATTTAATTCTTGCATTAAATCGTAATAATCTGAATTAGATCTAATGTATATATATTTAAAGTCTTGACTAAAATTAGTATTGGATGCAAACATTACATTATATACATAATATGAAAATCCCCCCATTATAAATAATCCTATAATGGATATTGCTACAACTATCTTTTTTATGTACATGTTAATTGAAATAAATATTCATTTTTATATTCCCCCTTAAAATACACCCAATCCTTTTTTAATCCTACTTCCATAAAACCCAAACTATTAAAAAAGCTAATGCTATGCTTATTATTTTCAATGATATTGCATATTAATTTATGTAGTTTTATGTATTAAAAAATATATTATTTAGTATTTCTATTGCCTCTTTAGCATATCCCTTATCTCTATTTTCTTTATTAATAAGTATTCCCACGCCAGCTTTTAAATTTTTAAAATCTACATCAAATAGATCAATTAATCCTATAGAAATATTGTCGTAATCTGAAATCACTAGCCTTAATTGGTTGATTTGATAGATATCTAAATGTGAGTTTTCTAGATATTTTGATAATATATGTTTTGAAAATGGGCGAGATGTATTACT
>CAZBCJ010000106.1:0-4100 GCA_964490545.1 uncultured Flavobacteriaceae bacterium
TAAAAATTAATTTCAACAGTTTTTTAACTACAATTATTAACAATTGTTAATAAGTAGACTTAGCTTCTTTTTTCCTGAATTTTAGCTTTTTTACCTGTAAGACCTCTAAAGTAAAATATTCTTGCTCTTCTAACTTTCCCTTTTTTGTTTAATTCAATTTTTTGAATTGAAGGGGAGTTAATTGGGAATATTCTTTCTACACCAACAGAACTTGACATTTTTCTTATTGTAAAGGTTTCAGTAGAGGAGTTACCTCTTCTCTGCAAAACAACTCCTTTAAAAAACTGAATACGTTTTTTATTCCCTTCTTTAATCTCGTAATAGACAGTTATTGTATCTCCAGAACTAAATGCTGGATATGCCTTTTCATCAACAAATTGATCTTCTACAAAATTAATTAATGAACTCACTATTATTATTATTTTAAATTATATCAGGATAACATGAGCAATTTTTGCTGAGAGGTTAACCTGAAACGCCAGCAAAAATAGCAATAAAATGATAATTAACAATTATAATTTTATTCTTTATAAAAAATTATTTCAGATCAGGCCTTTTATTTCTAGTTACTTCTACTGATTTTTCCATTTTCCATTTTTCTATTTCCTTAGTATTCCCGCTGATTAATATTTCAGGGACTTCCCATCCTTTATACTCTCTAGGTCTTGTATATATAGGTGGAGAAAGTAAGTTGTCTTGAAATGAATCCGTAAGTGCAGAAGTTTCATCTCCAATAACTCCAGGAATCAATCTAATTATACTATCACAAAGTATAGCTGCAGCAAGTTCACCACCTGATAAAACATAATCACCTATAGATATTTCCGTAGTAATTAAATTATCTCTTATTCTTTGGTCTATTCCTTTATAATGTCCGCATAAAATAATTAAATTATTAAACAAAGAGAATTTATTTGCAATTGACTGATTTAATTTTTCCCCATCAGGTGAAAGATAAATTACCTCATCATATTGCCTTTCATTTTTTAATTTAGAAATGCACTTATCAATTGGTTCAATCATCAAAACCATTCCTGCACCACCTCCAAACTGATAATCATCTACGGACTTGTATTTATTATTTGAATATTCTCTTAGATTATGAATTTTGATATTTACAATACCTTTATCAATACTATTCTTAAGTATAGAAGATTCAAAAGGGCTTTTTAATAATTCAGGAACTACAGTAATTATATCAATTCTCATTACTAATGATCTAAAAGGTAAATTTATCTAAAATTAAACCTTTCTGTAATATTATTATCATTAATTATTTCAATATTAATAGGGTCTTGATAGTTTCTAGATTTTAAAATTTTTTCAACATCTAATATTGTTTGTATTTTCTTGCCATTAATTGACTTTACAATATTACCAACCCTAATTCCATAATCTTGCCAGTATTTTTTATAATTATTATTAAATTCTGATATTTTTACTCCGGAAGAAACATTAGATTTAATTAATTCGTCTTTACTCATATTTTTTAATATTCCTATTAGATAAAATTGAATTCTTTCATTCTTATTTAATTTAACAGAAACTAATTTTTCTTCTGAATCAATTTTTAATTTTATCTTAACTATATCATTAGGTCTTTTAGAGTTTAAGTAACCTTTTAAATCAGAAAATTTATTTATGTTTATTCCATCAACTTGTTTAATAATATCTCCACTTTTTATTCCAGCAATATTTGCGCCAGATCCTTCTTCAACAGAATTAATATAAAATCCTTCAGTATCTTTTGTCCCTAACTTTTTAGATATTGAACTATTTAGTGAAGAACCAGTTACACCAAGAAAACCATATTGAACTACTCCAAATTCCATAATATCTTCAATTATTTTTCTTGCAATATTACTTGGAACAGCAAATGAATATCCAATGTATGACCCAGTTTGAGATTGTATTGCTGTATTTATACCAATTAATTCCCCTTTTGTATTTACTAATGCTCCCCCTGAATTACCAGGATTTACAGCAGCATCTGTCTGTATATATGACTGTGTTGTTCTTCCAGAAGGATCTAAATTTCTTGATTTAGCACTGATTATTCCAGCGGTAACTGTAGAATTCAAATTAAAAGGGTTTCCTACAGCAAGCACCCATTCACCAATTTGTGTAGAGTCACTATCACCAAAAGTAGCATATGACAAAACTTCATTGCTATTAATCTTTAACAATGCAATATCATTTTGATCGTCACTTCCTACAAGTTCGGCATCAAATGTTTGATTGCTGTTTGTGGTTATTTCAATTTTATCAGCATTTTTTACGACATGTGAATTTGTTATAATATAACCGTCGGGAGAGATAATAACACCAGATCCAGTACCTATAAGTGGACGTTGTTGTCTTTTCCCAAATATTAAATCCTCTAGGCTAAAATCATTAGAAATATTTGTTGAGTTTTTTACATGAACAACATTATCTATTGTCCTTTTTGCCACATCAACAAAATCTGGTTTCTGAAAATTCAGACTTTTAAAAATATTTTCATCAAAACTTTTTACAGTATTTAATGAATTTGTTTCATTGACAACACTACTAGAAAGTATATTGATTTTTGTTTCAATTGATTTAAAATAGGAGTTAACTTTAATTCCAATAAATAAAGTTAGGATTAATGCCAAAAACAAGTAGAGAAACTTTTTCATAATTATAAGATATTAATACAAATATAAATCTATAAATTATCTAATTTCTAAATTAGATTTTTAACGTACATTTAACAATCAAATTTTAGAGACAATTATTCCTATATTTGTTTTTAATGAAAATCCAGTTTTACAAATATCAAGGGACAGGCAATGATTTTGTTATGATTGATAATAGAACTGGAAATTTTAATTGTAATAATACTGAATTTATTTCTAGCATTTGTGATAGAAGACACGGAATAGGATGTGATGGGTTGATTTTAATAGAAGGCAACAATGATCTTGATTTTACTATGAAATATTTCAATTCAGATGGCTCAGAATTAGGCATGTGTGGTAATGGAGCTAGATGTGTCACTCAATTTGCTAAAAAACTAGGCATTATAAATAACTCAGCAATTTTCCAAGCTTTTGATGGTGCTCATCATGCAGAAATTATTGAGAACAATTATGTTGGAGTAAAAATGAATGATATTGATATGAGTAATTATGATTTAATAGATAAAAATTTTGATGCCATATATTTGAATAACGGGTCTCCTCATCTTGTAATAAACTCTAATAATATTGACAATATAGAAGTCATTAATGAGGGTAGAAAAATTAGATATGGAGACAAATATAAAGATGAAGGTGTAAACATAAATTTTGTAGAATTTACTTCTAACAGTTCATTATGCAAAGTAAGAACTTACGAAAGAGGCGTTGAAGATGAAACTCTTTCATGTGGTACTGGTGCAGTTGCAGTAGCAGTTGTTTTAAATTATTCTAAAATCACAAATAAAGAAGAAATCACAATTTCAATGAAAGGAGGTAATCTTAAGGTGTCGTTTAACAGAGTAGGAGATAACTTTTCTAATATTTGGTTATATGGGGCTGTTGCTGAAATATATAAAGGGGAAATCAATGGAGATATTAAAGGGTAAAAATATTTTTTTAAGGGCCTTAGAGCCTGAGGATATAGATTATTTATTTTCAACAGAAAATAATGAAGATTTTTGGGAGATAAGTAATACATCCCGCCCATTTTCAAAACATACATTATCGAAATATCTAGAAAATTCACATTTAGACATCTATCAAATCAATCAATTAAGGTTAGTGATTTCAGATTATGAAAATACCTCTATAGGATTAATTGATCTATTTGATGTAGATTTTAAAAATTTAAAAGCTGGTGTAGGAATACTTATTAATAAAAATAATAGAGATAAGGGATATGCTAAAGAGGCATTAAAAATGCTAATAGAATATGGTTTTAAATACTTAAATCTCCATCAATTATATTGTAATATCATTGAAGATAATAAACCCAGCATTAGTTTATTTAAAAGTTTGGGGTTTATAGAAGTAGGGTTAAAAAAAGATTGGGTGTATTTTAAAGGGGAATATAAAAATGAATATTTATTTCAATTAACATGTACATAAAAAAGATAG
>CAZBCJ010000107.1:0-4054 GCA_964490545.1 uncultured Flavobacteriaceae bacterium
GTTGATGATCAACTAAAGCAAGGATTTGGACTTTTTGTTATTCTTCTGTCAATTATAATTTTTATTAAAGAAGTTATTTAGACTTTTTTAATAAGAATCCTAATGGTATAATTAGAAATAAAGCATAAATATTAAATAGCGCTCCAATTAAAGGAATTATTATCATCAAAAAAATCAAAAAATTCTTATGATTCTTTTTCACAAAAATTAATTTAATAACGTTTTTTTCATAAACTCCTTACTAAACTCAAATGATTCCTCTCTAGCCTGTGAATTTCCACCAAAATCAACACCTCTGGTAACGCACATTGCAAACCCAATTTTTTGTAAAAACGGGTTTGACATTGGAATATTTAGGTAGTTCATCAAAACATTGCCTTTTTCATCTAATCTAAATATACAATCACTAAAATTATAAGCATTTTCATCTCTTATTACTGGAGCATCTCTATCAAATGAATGATGTGAATCCTTATATATTGTAAGGCTTATATTAGTTTTAGAGCTTAATTTATTTACTAAATCACTGCAAGGAGCTGAAGGTGTCCAATTATCTAATTCACCTATCAATATATGAATAGGTGATTGAGAAAAACTTGTATTATCTGGATCAATAAAACATGGAGGATAAAAAGCTAAATGAGATGCAAATGATAATTCTTTATTAATTGCCTCTTTAAGTGGTAGCCAAGCAGAGAATAAAGTAACTCCCCCTCCAAGACTCCATCCAGTAATTGAAACCTTGTTCTTATCAATTCTTGGATGCTCTGCCAATACTTCAAAAGCTCTATAAGCATCAAGTATCATTGCAGCAACAGTTATTTCATTTTGCGTTCCTACTGTTGAGGTAATGCTTCTACTTTTAAAACTATTTAATTCAAAAGTTGCAATACCCATTTCTTGATACATTTCTAAGTACTTATAATGATGTTCTCCCCATCCAAGGCTTCCTGCTACACCAATAATCAAGGGATATTTTTTTCCATCATCTATTGAATCTTTTGGAATAACTAGTTCTCCAAATACTTTTTGTTTTTTTTGTTTATCTAAATCTGTAATAATATCATTAAATGAATACGGATTTGCACTCTCAAAATTTATTTTTTCAATTGCAAATTGTGCCTGTACGTTAAAAACAAGTAGCCAAAAAGCAATTAACAGATATAGCTTCTTCAAAATATAGTGAATAATTAAAATATAAATTTACAAAAATAAATGCTTGTTATTCCTTTTTTATTATATACATTTGCATTCAAAATTATATTCAATGACAGGAACAGTTAAATTTTTCAACGAATCCAAAGGATATGGCTTTATCACTAATGATGAAACAGAACAAGATATATTTGTTCATGTTACAGCATTAAATGGAATTACAATTCAAGAAGGCGATAAAGTTAATTTCTCTGAAGGTGAAGGAAAAAAAGGTAAGGCTGCTATAGATATTACTTTAGCTTAGTTTAGATACTTTATTACTCCCATATTATTTCTTTAAAACAAGAATTCTCTATAATCATACTAATAAAATTATGATTATGCATATTTTCTTTGGCTAATTTTTATGAGAGCCATCACAAAAAGGGAGTCTTTTAGATTTTGTGCAGCTACATAGGGAGAATCTTGATTTATGTTCTATTTCATTTCCGTTTTTATCCATAAGAACAACATCGCCATTAACAGATATTGGGCCATTTGGGCTTATAGTAATAATAGGACGATTATCAGACATTTCTCCAATATATAAAATTATATTCAGTTTAGTTAATTACTACTGATAATTGAGTTGAAACTCTCAGGGTCGGTATTACCTTCAGTATTAATAAATAAGATCTTAGATTTTGAGTTTAGACCAATATGTTTTCTTAAAACATTAAACTTATTAACTTCTAGGCACTTAATTAACCCACCTAATCCAGCTGCGCCAGATTCACCTGATATTATTCTTACATCACCTTTAATTGGAAAATAAAGGGCTCTAATTGCTCTTTTAGTATATTCATCTGAAATACTTATAGCTGCATCACACCCGTTTTTAATAATCTCCCAACCACTCATAGAAGGTATTCCGCAATTAAGCCCTGCCATTATAGTGTTTAAGTTTCCTTTTGGAGTTATTCTTTTATTAGACAATAATGACTGAAGCACCCCTGAAGATTCATCTGGCTCAACCAATACAATTTTAGGTTTCTTCTTAACGTACCTATTTATGTAGTACCAAATGCATGTAGCGGGCCAACTTCCGACGCCACATTGAAGAAATATAATATCAATTCCTGGATGATTTAAAGAATTAATAGAATCTTCCATCTCACGCAAATGAGTTAAATATCCTGACATAATATAGGCAGGTATTTCTTCGTAATTTTCCCAAGAAGTATCTTGGATTAATGTCCAATTCATTTTTTTGCTAATATCTGAAGCATACTGGCAGGTATCCTGATAATTTAAGTCTAATTGTATAACTTCTGAACCATGACTGGCAATAGCCTTAATTCTAGCCTCAGTTGTTTGTTTTGGAACATAAATTACAGACTTCTTATTATGTTTTGTAGCTGACCATGCTACTGCTCTTCCATGATTCCCGTCTGTAGCAGTACAAAAAACAGAAATATTTGGATATAAGCCTAATGCTTTATGGACTGCGTATGAAGCTCCAAGACCTTTAAAAGCATTTAAGTTAAATCTCTTAGACTCATCCTTTACATATATTTTACCTACACTCAATTCTCTAGAGAGGCTTTTTAATTCATATAAGGGGGTTGGAGAATATTCCTCTAAAGTTTTATGGTATTTTAATGAATCGCTTTTTAAAAGAATATCATTAGTCAAGGTGTTTCTTAATCTATTATCAGGAAAATTTAAAAAGAACTCGTTCATTTTTTTATTTAAATAGAAGAGTTGGCGTGTTTTTGATATATTCTTGATAGCTGTCTAGATGCCCCCACTTTCTTTTCCCTCTAGCCTCTAAAAGTCGTACTCCACTAACATAGACTAATAAAAAATAAGTAAAAACTGGAGAGATTAATGTTATTAGCTGAAGCCCTGACAATGAAGAAAAAGACATTATTGCAACACCTGTCCATAAAGTAATTTCTCCTAGATAATTTGGATGTCTTGAATAAGACCATAATCCTGTGGATATAAATTTATCTTTATTATTAGGATTGCTTCTAAATTTAGTTTTTTGGTTATCGGCAATTACTTCAATTAAGAATCCTAAAATAAAAGTAATTGCACCTACAAAAAATAATGTATTCATTAATATTCCTTCAGAGGTTGACATGGCAGTAATAGCGCATGCTGAGCAAATAGAGACCCACATTCCTTGTAGTGTCCAAGTCATAAAAAACCTTGTTGGCGAAGGCTTAATATCTCTAAATCTTTTATCCTCACCTGCTTTTTTAATCCTAAAAAACAAAAAGCTTCCCAATCTTACTGCCCATATTATAATAAATAGTGATAAAACAAGATTTCCTAAATTGAATTCAGATGATTTGTAAAAAACATAACTAATAATAGATATGTAGGTAAGACTTCCTGCAAGATCATAGAATTTTTCTGTTTGCATTAAATATGCTGGAATAAATAAAACCCATTGTATGGCAAAAGCTATAAGCACAGCGTTTTTAACCAAACCTATA
Source organism: uncultured Flavobacteriaceae bacterium (assembly GCA_964490545.1). Lineage (GTDB taxonomy): Bacteria > Bacteroidota > Bacteroidia > Flavobacteriales > Flavobacteriaceae. Next base: position 3,642 of record CAZBCJ010000107.1, read on the forward strand.
TCTGTTAATAATGCAATTTGAAAAGAAATGTAAAAAGCTGCTGCTGAAGCTAATAAATTGAATAAAATGTTTTTCATAATTAGTGTTTAAAGTTAATTGAATCTTATTTCTTTAGATAAAACTATTTATCTCATCTATATAGAGATAAAAAAGAAAAAGCATCATATAAATAAATAAGTATATTCTGTAGTAGTATCTTGTTTTAATATATTCTTTGTTACTAGGATAAAGATTTGAGAATAATCCTATTAATTCTTTTTTGAATAATGGTTTAATATTGATCTTCCAATCATCTGTTTTATAAACAATTTTTCTGAATTTATTTCTAAAGTAAGTACTAGGTATACCCCAAATAAATAGAATGATAAGCAGTAATGTTTTAGTCATAGTAATTATTAATTACCTCTACCTAC
>CAZBCJ010000108.1:0-3996 GCA_964490545.1 uncultured Flavobacteriaceae bacterium
GTAAAAACATCAACATTATTTATTTTTGGATTAACTATAGTAGATTTAGACTGATAATTCTCAAGTACAATAAGTTTTTCTTTAATTTCTTGTGCCTTTTCATACTGCATATTCTTTGAATACTTTTCCATTTTTTTCCTCATTACAATTTTAAATTGGATAAACTTCCCCTTAAGAATTTCTCTAGCCAAATCTATATTCTTCTGATACTGAGTTTCTGTCAATTTAGTTTCATTTGTTTTCTCTACACCTTCAACATTAAATCCGAGAATTATTGAGTGTCCGTCTTTTCTATACAATCTTAGAGACAGTCTGTTTTTTTTATCATTAATTTTTTTTTCAGTTAAGTTATAATTGCTTAACCTTATAGGAAATAAATTATTAATTAGATCAAGTAATGTATTGATTGTTTTTATAGATGTATATGGTCCATAATATTCAGATCCATCATGGATTAATTTTCTTGTGATAATGACTCGGGGGAATCTCTCATTTTTTATACACAGCCAAGGATATGATTTGCCGTCCTTTAGTTGAATATTATACTTAGGCTTGTATTTTTTTATTAGATTATTTTCTAATAACAAAGCATCTGATTCAGTTTTAACGAGAATATGTTTTATAAAAGAGATATTAGAAATTAATTTATTTGTCTTTCCTGTATGGTTCTGCTTAGAAAAATATGAATTAACTCTTTTTTTTAAATTTTTTGCTTTACCTATATAAATAATGTTATTTTTTGAATCAAAAAATTGATAAACTCCAGGATTACTTGGAAGATTCTTGGAAATAATTTTTAAACTCTCAATATCCATAAAATTATAAGGATTATTAGAGAATACTGGCTATTTATTTTTGCATATTTTTAGCCTCAATACTCAAAGTTGCGTGCGGTACTAATTTAAGTCGCTTCTTGCTAATTAATTTACCTGTTATTCTACAAACTCCATAAGTTTTATTTTCTATTCTAATCAATGCAGTTTTCAAATCTCTTATAAACTTCTCTTGTCTTAAGGCAAGTTGCGAATTTGATTCTTTACTCATAACACTACTTCCTTCATCAAAAGCCTTAAAGGTAGGAGCTGTATCTTCAGTGCCATTATTATGATCATTCATATATGCACTTTTTATTAACTCAAGATCATGCTTTGCCTTATCAATTTTACCTAAAATTAACTTCTTAAATCTTTCTAAATCCCTATCTGAATACCTTGTACTTAATGCTGATCCCATATTTTCATTCTTTAGTTATAAATATCTTTGTTTTAATCCTATCAAAATCAATTTCTGTTCCATTTTTTAAATTCTTTTTTAAATCAATAGAATTTGCTAATGTTTCAGATTTTATATAATCAATATTCTTGTCTATTGCTCTAGCAATTATATCGTTATAAAGGATAACAATTTTAATTCTATCAGTAACTTCAAAACCAGATGTTTTTCTAATATTTTGTATTCTACTGATTAATTCCCTAGAAATTCCTTCATCAATCAAATCCTCATCTATAGTTATATCTAAGGCCACCGTAATGTTTCCCTCATGCGCCACTAGCCATCCTTCAATATCATTTGAAAAGATTTCAAAATCCGTGATATCGAAAGTAACATTTTTTTTGTTAATTATTAAATGAATTTTAGATGTAGCTTCTAATTTTTGAATTTGTTCTGGTGTAAATTTTGCAACTATAGAAGCAATTTCCTTCATTTGAGCTCCAAATCGTGGACCTAAATTTTTAAAATTTGGTTTAACTCTTTTTATTAATAAATCAGATTGTCCCTCAATAAATTCAATTTTTTTAACATTAACCTCTCTTTTTATCAATTCTGAAACTGCGGAGATTTGCTTTTTCTGTTCATCGTTATTAACAGGAATCATTATTTTATTTAACGGCTGCCTTACTTTTATCTTTTCCTTAGCTCTTAAAGACAATGTAAGAGATGATATTTTTTGCGCGTATTTTATTTTCTCTTCCAATTTTTTATCTACTAAGGAAAGATTTGCTCTAGGAAATAAGTCCAAATGGACACTTTCTGCATTATTATTTAAAACATTTTTTGTCAAATCTTGATAAAGTTTATCCATAAAAAATGGAGCAATTGGGGCAGAAAGTTTAGAAACATTCAATAAAACTGTATATAGAGTTTGATATGCAGATATTTTATCTGCCTCATATTCGCCTTTCCAAAATCTTCTTCTGCTCAATCTCACATACCAATTACTTAAATATTCAATAACAAATTCTGAAATTGCTCTTGCTGCTTTTGTTGGCTCATAATCACTATATAAATTATCAACTCTTTCTATTAATGAATTTAATTCGGATAAAATCCATCTATCTATTTCAGGTCTATCCTGATATGTAATTTTACTTTCCTTAAAAGCAAACCCATCTATATTCGCATATAATGAAAAGAATGAATATGTATTATATAGGGTTCCTAAAAATTTTCGTTTAACCTCATCAACACCATCTATGTCAAATTTTAGATTATCCCAAGGGTTTGAATTTGATATCATATACCATCTAGTTGCATCTGGGCCATAATTCTTTAATGTTTTAAATGGATCAATCGCATTACCCAATCTCTTGGACATTTTTTGACCATTCTTGTCTAAGACAAGACCATTTGAAATAACATACTTATATGCAGATGAGTCAAAAACTAATGCACTAACTGCATGAAGTGTATAGAACCATCCCCTAGTCTGATCCACGCCCTCGGCAATAAAATCAGCTGGATAAAATTTATTTTTATCAATTAAGTCCTTGTTTTCAAAAGGATAATGCCATTGAGCATAGGGCATACTTCCTGAATCAAACCAAACATCAATTAAATCAGTTTCCCTAAACATTTTTTCTCCAGTATTTGAAACTAAAACAATTTCATCCACTACATGTTTATGTAAATCTATCTTATTATAATTTTCCTCAGAATAATTTTCTGATTCAAAATCTGAAAAAATATCTTCAGACATCACGCCCTGGTCAATAGAATTTTTTATTTCTTCCTTTAATTCTTTTACCGAACCTATGCATACTTCTTCAGAACCACTTTCAGTTCTCCAAATTGGTAATGGTATGCCCCAAAATCTAGATCTAGACAAATTCCAATCATTTACATTTTCTAACCATTTTCCAAATCTACCATCCCCTGTTGATTTTGGTTTCCAATTTATTGAGCTATTTAATTTGACCATAGAATCGCTAATTTTTGAGGTTTTAATAAACCAAGAGTCAATTGGATAATATAAGATCGGCTTATCAGTCCTCCAGCAATTAGGATAACTATGTTTATATTTTTCAACCTTAAAAGCTCTATTTTCCTTTTTTAATTTTATAGCAATTTCAACATCTACAGATTTTTCAGGAACTTTTTCAGAATCATAATATTCGTTTTTTACATATTTTCCTGAAAGTTCCTTCATTTCAGATATAAATCTTCCCTGCAAGTCAACTAATGGAACCAAATCTCCATTTTTATCTTTTACTAACATAGGTGGAATCTGAGGCTTTGCTTGTTTTGCTACTAATGCATCATCTGCACCAAATGTGGGGGCTGTATGAACAATGCCAGTTCCATCACTTGTAGTTACATAATCTCCATGAATAATTCTAAATGCATTTTCAGGATTTTCAGCAGGTAAAGCATATTTTAATAATTGTTCATATTTAATATCTAAAAGATCTTTTCCAAGAAATTAATTTGATATAAAAAAAGTTATTTTCTTTGAATTAGATTCAAATTCTAATAACTCTGATTCATGGGTGATTTCAAAATAATTTCCTGAAAATAGCTTAGGAATTAAATCTGTCGCTAATATTACTTGTATAGACTCGTATGTATATTGATTAAATGTTTTGATTAAAGAATATTCTATTTTAGAACCAACTGTAAGTGCTGTATTGCTTGGCAATGTCCAAGGAGTAGTTGTCCAGGCCAATAAATAAATATCTTCTCCATTATCTAAAAAGTCAGGAAGGTTTTGATCAATAA
>CAZBCJ010000109.1:0-3623 GCA_964490545.1 uncultured Flavobacteriaceae bacterium
ACATTTTTTATTGAAAAAGATCCAGATATATTGTTAAGGACTCACACTAGTTCAGTTCAGGTAAGATATATGGAAAATAATAAACCTCCAATAAGAACAATTTCCCCGGGGAGAGTTTATAGAAATGAGGCAATATCTGCAAGATCTCATTGTTTTTTTCATCAAATTGAAGGGCTTTGTATTGATAAGGATATAAGTTTTGCGGATTTAAAGCAGACTTTAGAATATTTTACAACAATGCTATTTGGAAAGTCAAAAATTAGACTTAGACCCTCTTACTTTCCTTTTACAGAACCAAGTGCTGAAGTAGATGTTTATTGGGGCTTAGAAAATGAAGTAGATTATAAGATGACAAAAGGGACTGGATGGCTAGAAATTATGGGCTGTGGAATGGTTGATCCAAATGTGTTAGAGAATTGCGGAATTGATCCTAAGGAATATTCTGGATATGCGTTTGGGCTGGGTATTGACAGAATCGCTCTCTTGTTGCATCAAATAGATGATATTAGATTACTTAGTGAAAATGACATTAGGTTTATTAGGCAATTTAAGTCAACTTTCTAATTTATTTTTTCACATAGATTTTTAAAGGTTTTCTTTGGACTTCTTCTTAAATAAAGAATGTTGTATACTGATTCAATAATTGGGATTTTAGCCTTTATGCGTGATTTAGCATTTAACATATAAGCTTTTTTAGTAGCAACATATCCTTCTGCAATCATACTCATTTCCATTTTAGCATATTTTACAGAATATCCTTTGCCTATCATATTTCCAAATAATCTGTTCCTTGAAAAAAGTGAATATCCTGTAACTAATAAATCTCCTAAATATACTGAGTCATTAATATCTCTTTTCAACATGTATCTTTTTTCTATAAACCTATTCATTTCTTTTATAGAACTACTCATTAATACACTTTGAAAATTATCACCATATCCCAGACCATGTGCAATACCAGCAGCTATTGCATAGATGTTTTTTAGCATACTAGAATATTCTATTCCTATAACATCGTCACTTGTTTGAACATTGATATATGAGGATGTAAATTTTGAAGCTATTTTTTTTGCCAACATTTTATTTGAAGACGCTATTGTTAAATAGGATAGTTTTTCAAGAGCTACTTCTTCTGCGTGACATGGCCCCCCTAGAACCAAGAAATGGCTTTCTTTTATTTGAAAATTTTTTTCAAGATGCTCTCCTACTAATAAGTTTGTTTCAGGGATTATCCCTTTTATAGCAGAAACAACAATTTTTTCTGAAATATTAATGGATATTTCATTAAGCACATTATTTGTAAATTCTGAGGGGATAGCTATAATTAATACCTCGGATTTATTGCAAACTTCATTTATATTATTATTGGCATGAATTTTTTTAATATCTAACTCCACTGAACCTAAATAGTTTGGGTTATGATGATTTTTATAGATATAGTCAAGATTATTTTTATTTCTTACGTACCAATTAATTTCTTGAAGATTTTCAGATAGAATCTTCATTATAGCAGTAGCCCAGCTACCACTTCCAATTACACCATATTTAAATTTTTTTTTTGTCAAGAATTATCTAATTTATATAGATTATTAGTAGTTATGTATTTATATATTCTATCAGAAATAAATGCTTTAGCACGGTCTTTGTCATTTATATTATTTCTTATATTAGTTGAAGTTAGATCAATTAATGGAGCCTCTATCATCTCTATATTATTATTCACAATTAACTTCATGTCTGTTTTTAATTTAGTCTTTCTAGGGTAAACATATATTTTATAATAACTCATTATTTCCTTATAGCCTCTCCACTTTTTAAAATTAACAAAATTATCCTCTCCTATTATTAAACTAAAACTATTATCAGGATAAGTCTTGGAAATATATCTTAAGGAATCTATAGTATAGTTAGGTCTTTTTAAGTTTAATTCTATATCACTGGCTAGCAAATTATTATTATCCTTTACTTGAATTTTAACCATTTCATATCTATGCATAAAATTAGTTAAACTATGTGATGTTTTTTCTGGATTTTCAGGCGTGACAACAAACCAAACTTTTTCTACTACGTCATTATCGATAAGAAAATTAGCAATATTAATATGGCCAAAATGTATTGGATCAAATGTCCCAAAGTAAAGTCCAATATTCATCAGTATTGTTAAAGAAAATTATTAATTAGTATTTTTACTTTAGCTACAGTTTCTTCAAGATTATGGTTTTCTATAGCATAGTCATATAGCACTGACATGGACATTTCCTTTGAGGCCTTAGAAAGTCTTATTTTTATTTTTTCTTCTGAATCAGTTCCTCTTTTCCTTAATCTATTTTCCAATTCTTTTAAACTTGGCGGACAAATAAAAACAGCCAATGTACTTTTGGGAAATTCTTTCTTTATTGATAGTCCACCAATTGCATCAATATCAAAAATCAAATTTTTACCTAAACTATTTAAGTCATTTATTTCTGATTTTAAAGTTCCATAAAACGTGTTATCGTATACTTCTTCCCATTCAATAAATTCATTTAAATTAATTTTTTTTTCAAATTGATCTTTAGTTAAAAAATAATAATCTATTCCATTAATTTCATTTTCCCTTTTTTCTCTGGAGGTGGCTGACACAGAAAATCCTAGATTCAGAGATTCATCAGAAATCAAACTCTTAACAATCGAAGTTTTCCCAGATCCAGAAGGTGCAGCAATTACTATTAACTTCCCATTTTTCATTAGAGTATATTAAAAATTTGTTCTTTTATTTTTTCCAATTCATCTTTCATTTCTATAACAATTTTTTGCATTGCTGCATCATATGATTTAGCCCCAATAGTATTAATCTCTCTACCCATTTCTTGACAAATAAATCCCAGTTTTTTGCCATTTGACGATTTACTCTTGACTGCACTTGTAAAGAAATTTATATGACTATTTAATCGCACTATCTCTTCATTTATGTCATATTTTTCTAAATAATATATTAGCTCTTGTTCAAATCTATTATTGTCAATCTTGAGCTTTAAATTTACAATTTCTTCTTTTATTTTCTTTTTTATTCTTTTTATTCTTTTATGCTTTAATTTATCTACTTCAATCACAGATTTTTTAATGTTTTTTATTTTATTTGTTATATCTTTTTGTATTTCAATGCCTTCATTTAGCCTATATTTATCTGCTTTTTCTATGGTTTTTGTTATTCCTTTTCGAATTTTACTCCATTCTTTAATTGCAGTACTATCTTTAACAACGTTATATGCATTTGGCATTTGAATTGCGATTTTTAAAAGATCTGCTGCATCTCCATCAGCTATTTTTTTAAGCTCTTTAATATTATCACTAACTATTTTAGAATTTATTATAGTAGGATTATAATTTAAGTCTTTTTCAAGGTAAAGTATAAAGTCAATTTTTCCTCTTTGAAGATTTTTAGAAATTAATGTTCTAATACTGCTATCCTTTTCTTTTAATTCACTGGATATTTTACAGTTTATATCTAAATTTTTACTATTTAGACATTTTATTTCGATAATTACTTTATAACTCTTAAGATTTAGAATAGTTGAGCTATAAGCAGTCATTGATTTAATCATGGCCTGTAATTTGTTTTAACAAATATATAAAAGTGAATT
>CAZBCJ010000110.1:0-3563 GCA_964490545.1 uncultured Flavobacteriaceae bacterium
TTTTTCATCATATACGCAGTAGGGATTATATGCACTATTAAAATCAATTATTAAATTACTGCCTTTAGGAATATCAAGATCAATATATCTACCACCACCGTAAGATTCATCTCCATTTGTATCATCTAGAAAAGGAAGAAACAAATAGTCCCTATACCCTTCCTTATTTATACCTTCTAAATTTTTATAAATATTTAAACTATAGCTCTTGCCAAATAAATCAAACGTTACGATTCCATATTTAATATATTCTGGAAGCATGTCAGTTGTAGTTTTCATCTTGAAAGACTTCTCCTCTGGAGTTCTAATCAAGGCAGCATTAACAACGTAGCTAGAATCAAATGCAAAAAAATCTAATCCCTTGAAATTTTTTAGATCCTTTTCTTTAAGTGGTGAAATAGAAGCATCCTTAAAGAATTCATTCATTTCTTTTTGGAAAGGAGTTAAATTCTTGTCATACCTTTTTTTGTTTTCACAATTTAGGAATAGTAACAAGCTAAATAAAACAAGAAGATATCTATTCATTTTATACTATATATTTCAAAAATACTACAGTTTTCAATTTTCAATTAAATTTAATTAGTATTTTTATGATTACCCCTAAAATTTAAATTTATGCAAATAAGAATATTTATTCAATACTTATTACTAGTAATATTTTTTACTAATAGTATAAACAGTCAAGATTATTTTTTAGAAAATAATGGACCTTATGATAGTTCAATTAGCAGTCCTGAAGAATTCCTAGGATATGAAATTGGGTTTCAACACACAAGACATGATCTAATTGTAGCTTACCTAAACTATCTTTCAAATACCTCTCCTAGAGCAAATTTGATAACCTATGGAAAAACTCATGAGGGAAGAAAATTAGTATTGCTTTGTATTTCATCTGAAGATAATTTAACTAACATAGAATCAATAAGACAAGAACATTTAAAATATACCGATCCAACTGCAGAAGTCTCTAATAATCTACCTATAATAGTTAATCTTGGATATAATGTACACGGAAATGAACCTTCAAGTTCAGAAGCAGCTATGCTTACAGCCTATACGCTTGTTGCATCAAAAAATAAAACAATTAATACCTTCAGAAATGAATCAGTAGTATTTATTGATCCTACAATTAATCCTGATGGAAGAGATAGGCATACGCAATGGGCAAATCAATTTAAATCTATAAATCTAGTTTCTGATGGTAATGATGCTGAGCATAATGAGACTTGGCCAAGGGGTAGAACTAATCACTACTGGTTTGATTTAAATCGTGATTGGCTTTTAGCCGTAAATCCTGAGAGTAAAGGAAAATTAACATGGTTTCACAGCTGGTATCCTAATGTGATAACAGATTTTCATGAAATGGGAACAAATAGTAATTACTTTTTTGAGCCTATGAAAGACAATGCTTCTGATAAACCACTAATGCCAAAAGAAAACTATGAAGATTTGAATTCACTTTTTGCAACATACTATCAAAAAACTATGGACAGTATAGGCACATTTTACTATACAAAAGAATCATTTGATGGCACATATCCTGGATATGGATCATCATACTTGGACTTACATGGTGGACTTGGAATACTATTTGAGCAGGCAAGTTCAAGAGGGCATCTGCAAGAAACTAATTATGGAACAATGTCCTTTGGTTTTACTATACGCAATCAGTATCTATCAAGTATTGCAACGGTAAAAGCTTCTGTTGAAAATAAAACCACCCTAAGAGATTATCAAAAGGATTTCTTTAAATCTGCTCTAACAGATGTTGCAAAAGATAAAATTAAAGCATACGAATTTGGTGATCTATACGATCAAAATAGAAACAAAGCCTTTATAGAGAACTTGTTATTACACAAGATAAAGGTTTATGAAAAAGGCAACCGGTATGTTGTGCCTGTAGATCAAACTCAATCAAGAATGGTTAAGAATGTTTTCGAAACCTATAACAAGTATCGAGACAGTGTTTTTTATGATGCCTCAGCTTGGAGTGTTTCTAACTTCTATAATATGAAACACAAAGGATTGAAGTCATATAGTCTGGGAAGTGAGATATTAGACACAAAGGATGTTGTTAAAGTAAACCTAGTTAGTAAGTCAGATTATGCATATTTGATAGACTGGGATGATTATAACTCTCCAGCTGCTCTAGCATATTTGCAATCAAAGGAAATTGTTGCATATTCTGCGTTTAAGCCATTGACAATCAATACAAATGAATCAATAAAATCGTTTAATTATGGGACAATCCTAATTCCTGTAAGTAAGCAGAAGGTTTCTTCTGATGAGTTATATACTATAGTTTTAAATTCACAGAAAAAATATAATGTTCCAATTTATCAGACCTCTACAGGATTTAGTATAAAAGGTATTGATTTAGGTAGTAATAATTTTAGGGTTGTAAAAAATGTAAAAGCAGCTCTTCTAGTTGGTGAAGGTGTTAATTCATATGAAGCAGGAGAAGTCTGGCATCTTTTAGATACAAGAGTTAATATGCCAATTACCAAAATTAGAATGAGCCAATTCGAAAGAACAAGTTTGGACAAATATAACTCCCTAATTATTGTATCAGCATATTATAGTCAGCTAGATTCAACAACTGTAAATAAAATAAAGAGCTGGGTTTCAAAAGGTAACACACTTATTACAATAGCAAATGCTTCTAAATGGGCAATTGATAAAAAATTAGTTAATGAATCATTAGTAACGTATAAGGATTCGTCAAAAAAAGAAAGAAGAAGATATGTTGATGCCAGGGAACATATTGGCAGGGAAAGATTAGGAGGAGCTATTTTTAAAGTAGATCTTGACAGGACCCATCCGCTTGCATTTGGATATAGAGATGATCAAATTCCAGTTTATAAAAACAACAATGTTTTTATAAAACCTTCAAAAAATTATTATTCTAATGTTGCTGTTTATACAAAAGACCCTCATATTGATGGGTATATTTCCAAGAAAAATATGGAAAAATATTTGAAGTCATCTGCATCTCTAATAGTTTCAAAAATTGGAAGCGGTAGAGTTGTTTTATTTGCTGATAATCCAAATTTTAGAGGATCTTGGTATGGAACCAACAAATTATTTTTAAACGCACTATTTCTAGGAAGTAACATAGGTGTTCCTGGAGAATAATTAAACTAATAAACTATTTAACAAAATGAAAAAGATATTATTACTTACCCTAATCAATTTATTTTATTATAACTTTTCTATAAGCCAGATAGCAGAAGCTCCTGAACGTTTTAGAGGAGAAGGTCCTTTTCAACAATTAATTATAAGGGGTGCAACTCTAATCAACGGTAATGGAGCGCCTCCAATAGGGCCAGTAGATGTAGTAGTTGAAGATAATAAAATAACAAGCATAAGAAGTGTTGGGTTTCCAGGCCTAGAAATTAATGAAAACAGAAGACCTAAAGCAATAAAAGGGGCAAAAGAAATTAATGCTCATGGTATGTATTTATTGCCTGGCTTTATTGATATGCATGGTCATATTGGAGAAACAACCAGAGGAAGAGCAGATTATGTTTATAAACTATGGATGGCTCATGGAATAACAACCA
>CAZBCJ010000111.1:0-3478 GCA_964490545.1 uncultured Flavobacteriaceae bacterium
TAGTTTATACAATATCTTAGGAACTAAGGTAATGGATACTACACTAGATAATACAGCAAATACTCAGACGATCTCAACTAACGGACTATCTACTGGTATTTATATACTAAAACTGGTCTCAGGAGAGAATCAACTAACGAAAAAACTAATTATTCATTAATTCTTCAATTTCTTCAATTTCAATTGGAATATCTTTCATTAGATTGATGGGATCTCCTGACTCTTGTATTACTACATCATCTTCTAGTCGAATTCCAAATCCTTCATCAGGTAAATAAATGCCAGGTTCAACAGTAAAAACCATATTTGCTTGCATAGGTTCATCTAACAAGCCATAATCATGAGTGTCTAGACCCATGTGGTGTGAAGTACCGTGCATAAAGTATTTTTTATAAGCAGGGCTTTCTTCTGTTTCATTTTTAATATCACTTTTATCAAGTAGTCCCAGAGATAATAATTCTGTAGTCATTAGGTTGCCAACCTCGACATGATATTGCTTCCAATCTGCTCCTGGAACTAACATTTTTGTAGCTTGATTTTTCACATTTAATACAGCATTATAAATGTCTTTTTGTCTTTTAGTGAATCTTCCTGAAACAGGAATTGTTCTAGTCATATCGCTTGAGTAATTTGCATATTCAGCACCTACATCCAAGAGAATCAGCTCACCATCTCTACATTGCTTATTATTCTCATTATAATGAAGAATATTTGCATTTTTACCCGAGGCAATAATTGGAGTGTAAGCAAATCTTTTAGAGCGATTATTTAAAAACTCATGAATAAATTCAGCTTCAATTTCATATTCCCAAACTCCGGGTTTTACAAAATTTAAAATCCTTCTAAAACCTTTATTAGTAATATCACATGCCTTTTGTATTAGATCAATTTCTGCAGGATCTTTCACAGACCTTAGCCTTTGTAAAATTGGATTGCTTCTTTCAGCTTTTTTATGTGGATACTTTTCTTTAAGCCATTTATTAAAGCGTTCTTCTCTTGTTTCTGTTTCCACTTTTGCCCTATAATGTTCATTGTGATTATAATATATAGTCTCACACTGATCAACTAGTTCAGCAATTATTTTTTCAGAATCTTTAAGCCAATATACTGTTCTGATACCGCTTGTTTCAAAGGCTTGTTGCTTTGTTAGCTTAGGCCCTTCCCAAACGGCTATATGGTCATTTGTTTCTTTTAGAAATAACATTTCTTTATGTCCATCATCTTTTGCATTTGGACATAAAACAAGAATGCTTTCTTCTTGATCAACCCCTGATAAATAAAATATATCTCTATGTTGTTCAAATGCAAGTGTAGAGTCAGCACTGATTGGGTATATGTCATTAGAATTAAAAAAAGCAATACTTTTCCCTTTCATTTTTTTTATAAAGTTCTTTCTATTTTTTACAAAAAGTCCTGAATCTATTCTATCGTATTTCATATAATTATATTTCTTTATAAATGTAATAACTTTAAAATAAATATTGATTTTATAATATTTATAAATACTTTTTAATGTATTTTCTCATTTTATGAAGAATAATCTTTTCTTTGAGAATTTTGGGGCGTATATTTGTGCAACTATAAAGACAGATGTTAAAAAAGGACTTAATAACAAATGAATTAATAGACGATAAATGGTGGATTTCTCCTCTCTTAGTACTTCTTGGATTACTTATTTTTATAGTTTATTCTACATGGGCTGCATGGCAAGGAGAATACTTTTGGTGGAGTGGAGGTAATGAAGGTTTTGGAGGATATCTTTCTCCATTTTACTCTCCTACCGTCTATATCGATGCTTTAAAGCCTGGAGTGCCACCAATGGATCATTCCTTACTAGGATCTTGGCCTGAATGGCTTAGTTGGCTACCTGGTCAATCCCCAGCGTGGTTGATTCTTATATTCCCTTTGTCTTTCAGATTTACATGCTACTATTATAGAAAGGCATACTATAGAGCATTTTCTTTAAATCCACCAGCTTGTGCTGTTCAACCCATTAAAGGGGTACCTTCAAAAATTTCTACCCTTACTAATGGAAATATTAATGCTTTTAGTTCTGGTAAGAGTTATGATGGAGAAACAGGATTACTACTTGTTCAGAATATTCATAGGTATTCTATGTACTTTGCAGTAATATTTATTTTTATATTAAGTTATGATGCATTTCTTTCATTCTTTAATGATGGAAGATTTGGTATTGGTGTTGGAACCATAGTGTTAACTATAAATCCTATTCTTCTAGGATGTTATACTTTTGGATGTCATTCTTTAAGACATCTTATCGGAGGGAATATAGATTGTTACTCTTGCAGTCTATATAAAGATAAAGTGAATCATAATAGTTGGAGGATAGTTACAATTTTAAATAGAAGACATCAATTATTTGCTTGGTTAAGTCTAATATGGGTAGGTCTTGCTGACGTATATGTTAGACTTGTATCAATGGGAGTAATTGATGATATTAATACTTGGGGAATATAATTATGCTTGATATAACTGGAATTAGAAGATTGCAATTTGATGTACTAATAATAGGTGCTGGAGGGGCAGGTTTATCTGCTGCAATAGCAGCATCTCAAGACAAAAAAATAAGGGTAGGGCTTATTTGCAAATCACTTTTAGGTAAAGCACACACTGTAATGGCTGAAGGAGGAATGGCTGCAGCATTAGGAAATGTAGATAATAGAGATGATTGGAAAATACATTTCAGAGACACTATGCGGGGAGGAAAAATGCTCAATAATTGGAGGATGGCTGAAATACACGCAAGAAATGCGCCTAAGAGAGTTCGAGAATTAGAACATTGGGGAGCAGTATTTGATAGAACTAGAGATGGCCTTATTAATCAAAGAAATTTTGGAGGACATAGGTATCCTAGATTGGCCCACGTAGGTGATAGAACTGGACTTGAGATGATTAGAACTCTTCAAGATCATGGAATTCATCAAGGTATAGATATTCATATGGAATGTACTGCATTAGATGTTTTAAAGGATAAATCTGGAAAGGTATCGGGAATTGTATGCATGTACAGAGAAACAGGTGAATTTATAATATTTGAGACTAAATCTTTAATATTTGCTACTGGAGGCGCCGGAAAATCTTGGGAGGTAACATCTAATAGCTGGGAATATACTGGAGATGGATTTGGAATGGCATTTGAAGCTGGTGCTGAGTTGATAGATATGGAATTTAACCAATTTCATCCAACAGGAATGGTTTGGCCTCCATCAGTAAAGGGCATTTTGGTTACAGAAGGAGTTCGTGGTGAAGGGGGAATACTTAAAAACAATAAAGGTGAAAGATTCATGTTTGACTATATACCAGAAAAATTTGCTAATGAAACAGCTGATTCTGTAGAAGAGGCTGCTAGATGGCTTGCGGGAGATAAGGATGCTAGAAGGCCGCCTGAATTATTAACTAGAGATGTTGTTGCTAGAGCAATCAATTCTGAGGTTAAGGCAGGGAGGGGATCAGAGCA
>CAZBCJ010000112.1:0-394 GCA_964490545.1 uncultured Flavobacteriaceae bacterium
TAGGACCTTTAATTGGTTTAGTATTAATGGGGCTTTTAACAATGACAAATTATATAGATCCTGTTTTAGTTAAAGAGATGCTTTCAAAAGTGATATACATTTTTATAGGGTTTTCTGTAGTTCAATTAATTGATAATTTTATGATACAGCCATATATTTTCTCAAAGAGTGTAAAATCACATCCTTTAGAAGTTTTTGTTGTTATCATTACCTCAGGGGTTCTTTTCGGGATTATCGGTCTTATAATAGCTATACCGCTATACACTAGCGTAAAGGTTATTTACTTATCATATTCAGGTAAAGAAACGTAGAGAATACCACCTGTTAATAGTTTTATAAATCTTTCATCAGAATATGTTTTGGCAAGATGACCTAATCCTGTATAGAATGATTT
>CAZBCJ010000112.1:404-3400 GCA_964490545.1 uncultured Flavobacteriaceae bacterium
CCACCCATATATTCATGAAACCACGTAATTGGGTGGTTTTTTCCATGTTTTCCTCCAAAATAAGTTGTCTCGTCAAGATTCAACAAAACAGTTATGTTAGGATTAATATTATAATAATTATACCATTCATCTCTAATCTCCCAAGTGCTTTCTAAGTGTTTTGTAGATATGTGAGAAGTATTAATTGTGTTTATAGTTGCAACTGATGTTCCTGGCGGATGACTTTTGAAATAAGCGCCAACTAATTCACCATACCAATTCCATTTATATTCAGTATCTGCAGCAGAATGAATACCTACAAAGCCTCTGCCCTTACTTATAAATTCTTCCATTATTTTCTGTTCAGTGATATTTAATATATCTGATGTAGTGTTTAAAAATATAATAGTATTAATATTTTTCAAATTCTCTGCTGTTATCACTTTTGAATTCGTTGAATGAAATACATTAAAATTATTATCAGTTCCAATGTTTGCAATTAGCTCCTTACCTGCTTTTATAGCTGAACGATGTACAAAACCTTTAGTTTCAGTAATAACTAAAACTGAAAAAGTATTTTGGTCTGAACAATTTAAACATTCAATCTCTTCTTTAGGAAATAGAAAAGAAATAAAAATGTAAAATATTATGGAGTAATTATAGATCATTATAAAATTAATTCCAGGAAGTTAATAAAAATTAATCACTAATTTTATAGACTTGAAATACATTAAACATGATTAATGATACTGTTTTGATTATCGGAGCTAATGGTCAATTAGGCTCTGTATTGTCCGAAGAACTTCAAAAAATTCATGGTAAAAGCAATGTTATAGCATCTGATATTTATTTAAATTCTGCTTTTGATGGAATTTTTGAAATAATTGATGCTACAGATATAAAGGCTATAGAAGATATAGTCAATAAGTATGCTATAAATCAGATTTATCATCTTGCAGCAATCTTATCTGCTAAAGGGGAGAAAAATCCTTTAAGGACTTGGGACTTAAATATGAGTATGATGCTTAATGTTTTTGAAGTAGCAAGAACAAGTAATGTAAAAAAAGTATTTTTTCCAAGCTCTATAGCTGTTTTTGGAGATAAAGCGCCACTTGAGAACACTCCTCAATCTGCAATTTTAAATCCTGCAACCGTTTATGGAATGAGCAAGGCAGCAGGAGAAAATTGGGCACAATACTATTTTAATAAATATGGATTGGATATTCGTTCAATTAGATATCCTGGAGTTATTGGATATCAATCTATGCCTGGAGGAGGCACCACTGATTATGCCGTAGATATTTATCATAGTGCAGTTAAACAAGAGAAATATTCGTGTTTTTTAAATCCAGAAACTAAATTGCCAATGATATTTATGGATGATGCTATAAGATCAACTATTGAATTAATGCAAGCACCAAAGAAAAATATTAAAACAAGAACATCTTATAATTTAGGGAGTATGAGTTTTAGTCCAAATGAAATTACAGAAGAAATTCAAAAATTATATCCGAATTTTAAAGTTGAATATAATGCAGATTTCAGACAAGAAATTGCAGATAAATGGCCAAAGAGTATTAATGATGATGAAGCAAGAAAAGATTGGAATTGGAAGCCAAAATATGATTTAGAATCGATGACAGTATTAATGTTAGAAAAGTTAGAAAAAAAATACAATACAACCACATTAAAATAAAATGATATGTACGGAGCTATTAAGACGAATTTACAAAAAGAGTTAAAAGAGATTGAAGAAGCAGGGTTGTATAAGACAGAGCGTATTATAACTACCCCTCAAGATGTTGTTATTAAGGTTTCTACTGGTGAAGAGGTAATTAATTTTTGTGCAAATAATTATTTAGGTTTATCTAATAATAAAGAAGTTATTCAAGCAGCAAAAGAAACACTAGATTCTCATGGTTTTGGAATGTCTTCCGTTCGTTTTATTTGCGGAACACAAGATATGCATAAGCAATTGGATGATAAAATTGCTGAATTTTTTCATTGTGAAGAAGCCATTTTATATGCAGCTGCTTTTGATGCAAATGGAGGAGTTTTTGAGCCTTTATTAAGCAAAGAAGATGCCATAATTTCAGATTCCTTAAATCACGCTTCTATTATTGATGGTGTTCGTTTATGTAAAGCGGCAAGATATCGTTATAAAAATAATGACATGAATGATTTAGAAGTCCAATTAATTGAGGCAAATAAACAGAATCATCGCTACAAAATTATTGTAACTGACGGTGTGTTTTCAATGGATGGAATTGTAGCTCAGTTAGATAAAATTTGTGATTTAGCCAATAAATATGATGCATTGGTTATGGTAGATGAATGCCATGCAGCTGGTTTTATTGGGAAAACTGGTAGAGGAACCATAGAGCTGAAAGGTGTTTTAGGAAGAGTTGATATCATTACAGGAACACTAGGGAAAGCTCTTGGTGGTGCTATGGGTGGCTATACAACTGGCAAAAAAGAAATCATTCAAATTTTACGTCAGCGATCAAGACCTTACTTGTTTTCAAATTCTTTAGCCCCAACAATTGTTGGCGCTTCTTTAAAGGTCTTTGAAATGATTTCAAATGACACTTCATTAAGAGATAAATTGGAAAAAAATACTAATTACTTTAGAAATGGAATGGAAAAAGCAGGATTTAAACTTACTGGTGCAGATTCAGCAATAGTTCCAGTAATGTTATATGATGCTAAGTTATCTCAAGATATGGCAAATGCTCTTCTTGAAGAAGGCATATATGTTGTTGGATTTTTCTTTCCAGTTGTACCAAAAGAGAAAGCGAGAATTAGAGTTCAGCTCTCTGCAGCACATACAAAGGAACATTTAGATAAAGCAATTAATGCCTTTATAAAAGTTGGCAAACAATTAAATGTAATTTAGAAATATAAGGGTTTATTGATATTATCTATTGTAGTTTGCAATACTATTTTATGGTTAGTATAAACTAACCTATATTAAGACTTTTAACACTTAGTTAAGTGTTAAATAGTGATCGCGACAG
>CAZBCJ010000113.1:0-3386 GCA_964490545.1 uncultured Flavobacteriaceae bacterium
AAACCTTTAAAGGTCACTTTAGCCTGAAACGATAATAACTAATCTATTACGAAATTGAAATAGTCATCAAAAGGCTCTTTCTTTAATGTATAATGCCACCATTCCTTAGAATAATTTTCAAAACCATTTCTAATCATAGTTTCAAGTAAAAGAAGTCTATTAGATCTTTGTTTATCAGTAATATTAATAAAATTTGTAGCAGACTCTGGACCAAAAAAATCATAAGGAGTTCCCATATCCAATTCCTTAAATGTTCTATTATCAACAATAGTTAAGTCAACTGTACTTCCTCTGGAATGCCCTGATCTTTCTGCAATATAGCCCAATGGAAAGAGTTCAGATTTTTTTATTTTAGGATAATAAATTGACTTATTTATAGTATCTGAAAGATCTTTTGACCAATTAATAAAATAATTTACTGATATCTGAGGTCTATAGGCGTCAAATATTTTTAATGACAAATTCATTTGAGTTAAATCTTTCTGAACTTGAGTAAGTGCCTTTGCAGCCTCATTACTAATTATAGCTCTATTTGACCTATAACCATTAATGACTTTTCCTGTAAAATTATTTTTAGTTGAATATCTTAAGTCAATTTTGATGCTTTGATCTATATCTTTAATATATACAAATCCATCCGGTAAATCACTACAACTGTAAGTCATAACAAATAAAAAAATATATATATTTTTTGGTGACATTATTACAAATATATATATAAAATTAATTGACTACTTTTGTTAAAATTTTTGATACATGCAGCGCACCTCATTGATTGTTTTTCTTCTACTTTTTTTTTATAATTCTTCATTTTCTCAATCAGAAAAAAAAGAAATATTTGTAAAATTCACAGATAATGAAATCAAAGCTGATGGTATTCTAGATGAGCCCGACTGGGCATTAGCTAAAACTGCATATGGTTTTTATGAATATTTCCCTGATTATTCTGCAGACTCAAAAAATCCAGCTGAAATTAAGGTAATGCATGATCAGGATTTTTTATATGTTGGCATTAAAGTAATGGGTGATCCTAAAGAATTGAAAGTCAATTCTTTAAAAAGGGATTTTCAAGCCCCTAGCTCAGACAATATAACCATGATTTTTGACACTTTTAATGATGCAACCAATGCGTTTGTAATTGGAAGTAACCACATAGGAGTTCAAAGAGATATGTTAATGTTCAATGGTGGAGTAGATATAAGAAATTCTTGGGATATGACCTGGGATGTTAAATGGATATGTGAATCAATAATCTATGACAATTATTATATAACGGAATGGAAAATTCCATTCAATGTTTTTAAATATAGAGAAGGAGAAACGAAATGGAGGGTTGGTGCCTATCAAAGAAACACAAAGAATAAGGCTTGGAATCTTTGGCATCAAGTACCAAAAAATCAAGAATTTTCAAATCTTGCTTTTATGGGTGATATGTACTTTGAAAAACCCTTGGGAAAATCAAAAGCTAAAAAATCTATAATACCATATATAAATGGTATCACCTATAATGATTATGAAGAAAATATATCAGGAAATGATTTAGAATTTGGTGGTGATGCAAAACTAACTATAGATAATTCATTAACATTGGATCTTACTCTTAATCCTGATTTTTCACAGGTAGAAGTTGATCAGCAAATAACCAATTTAACTAGATATGAAGTGTCATTGCCAGAGAAAAGACAATTCTTTATAGAGAACAGCGATCTATTTGCAAGCTTTGGAGATAAAAGAGATGCAAATCCTTTTTTCTCAAGAAGAATTGGTATTGCAAAAGATTTAGACGGAAACAGTATTCAAAATAAAATACTTGCTGGACTAAGACTAAGTGGAAAAATAAATAGTGATTTTAGAATAGGAATATTAAATATGCAAACTGAAGAAGATCTAGATAATGAAATAGCAGCTACAAATAATGCTATTATAGCACTTCAACATAAGGTATTTAGCAGATCCAATATTAGCTTTATGTTTATCAATAGGCAAACAACAAAAGATTACGAATTTTTGGATGAAGATGAAGAGTACAATAGAGTACTTGGAATAGATTATAACCTTGCATCAAAAGATAGCAAATGGACAGGAAAATACTATTTTCATAAATCCTTCTCCCCTTCTGAAAATAATAAAGACTTCTCAATGGGAATAAAGACTAGCTATAATTCAAAAAATATAACTTTTAGAGTAAGCGGCCTATATGTGGGAGATAACTATAGATCTGATTTAGGATATATAAAAAGAACTGGAATTCTAAAAATAAATCCTGATATAGGTTATACATTCTGGCCAGAAAATAAAAAATTACAAAGCCATAAGATTGAAGTAACTCCAGTAATAATTTGGAGACCTGAATTGAATTATCAACTCTCAGACTATTTCATTATTTCAAGATGGGACGGACAATTCAATAATGGAGACAGTTTTAATATAGCAATGAGAAATCAATATACTTATCTGTATAATGATTTTGATCCAACCAGAACTGAAAATAGTATACCTCTACCAGCTAATAGCGAATATCATTATACAAATATTGAGTTGGAGTATAATAATTATTTTTCATCGAATGAATTTACTTATAGTGTTGAACAATCATTTGGTGAATTATATAATGGGTCTAAACTTTCTACAGAATTAAGGTTTGGTTATAGAATTCAACCTAGATTTACTTCTTCTGTTGAAATTAATTATGATCGAATTAGATTACCAGACCCTTACCCAAGTGCTGATATAATTCTTATTGCTCCAAGATTTGAATTTACATTTACCAAAAATTTATATTGGGCAACACTTGTACAATATAGTAATCAGAGAGAAAACTTAAGTTTAAACTCAAGATTACAATGGCGATTTGCTCCACTGTCTGATTTATTCCTAGTATATAATGACAATTATTATACTGAAGACAGAGATTATAGTATATTTATTCCAAGAGTTAAAAACAGATCACTAAATCTAAAGCTAACTTATTGGCTTGATTTCTAGAAAATGAAAAAATATTCAATATTATTATTGCTAGTATTTTCCTGTAATATTAATCAGGAAAATTTTGAATTAAGTGGAAAAATTCATGGTCTTGAAAATGGTACAATTTACTTAATAAAATCAAATAATAATGACGAAGAAATTATTCTAGATTCAACTGGAATTGATTACTCATCCTCATTCTTATTAAAGAGCTATATTAAAGAACCTCAAATTTTAACGTTAAGATTAGGAAAATCTAATCTTAATGAAATAGAATTTTTTGCTGAAACTGGTAAAATGAGATTAAATACAAGCAATAAAAGATTTCAGTTTGATGCAAAATTTATTGGTTCTAAACAACAATCAAATCTTGATGAGTTTAATTCATATTTGATAAAATTTGAAGAAGAAGATATAGA
>CAZBCJ010000114.1:0-3358 GCA_964490545.1 uncultured Flavobacteriaceae bacterium
TTTAAAATTTGATTTTAAAAACAAATATTGAAACAATAACATAAACATATAATTAGATATAGAGGTAAGAAGAATTATAATTATACTATTCAAAGAAACTATAGTATTTGATTCTAAATAAAACAATATTGAAAAGTAAATTAAAATAATAGGAAAAGAATAAACAAAAAATTGAAATTTACCTATTTCATGCACCGATAACATATTTAATTCTTCTGTTTTTTCTTCTCCTATAACCTTAAGAACCCAAAAATTTCTAAAAAAAACTATTACTAAACCAACTGTAGTATAAACACCAAGTGAATCATTAAAGAGATCAATTAAACTCCCTAAAACACATGCCCAAAATAAACTTCTTTTTGAATCTTTTTTATAACTAAATAGAACCAATAAGAGAATAAAAGGAGACAGAACAATGTAATTAAAAAAAAGCACTTTGTTTAAAACAAAGATTTGCATAAAAATGAGAAGAAAATATATTAAGAAATTATTTTTCATCATTTGTAATTTGTTCTAAACTTACTTTTTCATCAGAAAGTTCTTCTTTAATAATATACACACTTGATAGATTATAAAAATCTTGGGACAAAGTTATGTCAATCTCATAAAAATTAGAGTTAACATTTTTGTTAACTGAATCCACAATTCCAACCTTTATACCTTTTGGATAGATTGAATCAAAAGAAGAAGTAAGAATAGTATTTCCTTTATTAATATTTATGTGTTTCGGAACATACAACAATTTAACTTTATTTGGATCAGAACCGCCCCAGTTTATTGAACATATAGTATTAGTTTCTTTTATAATTGTAGACAAGAAAAAAGATGTATTTAGAACAGATATAATAGTTGAAAAATTATTAGTGACATATTTTACTCTACCAACTACACCACTAGAAGACAAGACTCCCATTCCTTCCTTTATACCATGTTTTGACCCTCTGTTAATAGTAATATAATTTTTTGTTTTGTTTACAGAGTTATTTATTACTTCAGCAGAAATAAAATTTATTTCAACATTTGAGGAATCCCTACTTATATCTTTAGATAAGTTCAAATCTAAAAAATTTTTTTTGAGTTTCTTGTTTTCCAAAGTAAGAGTTCTATTGGTTTCCTTCAAATAGAAATAATCTTGAACTGATTTATTTAAAGAGTAAAACGTTCCTGAAATAAAATTTGATGAATTAAAATAAAAAGTTTTTAAAACAAAATTTTGATTAAACAAAAAGAAAAGAGATAAGAAAATTAAAGCAATAAAAGTCAGAGAATAGTTATATAAACCAATGAATTTTATAAGATTACGCATTAATTTAAGACATTAATACAGATCTAAAACCATCAATATTTTTTAGAGCAATCCCTGTTCCCCTAACCACAGCTCTAAGTGGTTCTTCAGCAACATGGATAGGAAGTTTGGTTTTTAAATTTAACCTTTTATCTAATCCTCTCAACAGCGCTCCTCCTCCTGTTAAATAGATTCCATTATCATATATGTCTGCAGATAATTCTGGAGGTGAATTTTCAAGAGCCTTAAGAACTGCTTCCTCAATTTTAGAAATAGATTTATCCATAGCAAATGCAATTTCTGAATAGGTAATCTTGACTACTTTTGGTATTCCTGAAACCAAATCTCTACCTCTAATATCTAAATCTTCCGGAGCCTCCTTAAGTTCTGTCATTGCAGAACCTACTTCAATCTTAATTTTTTCTGCAGACCTTTCTCCAATTAATAAGTTGTGCTGTCTCTTCATATAATCTAAAATATCATCTGTAAAACTATCTCCAGCAACCCTTATAGATTGATTTGTCACTATTCCAGATAAAGCAATAATTGCAATTTCTGTTGTTCCTCCTCCTATATCAACAATCATAGATCCAACAGGTCTTTCAATATTTATTCCTATTCCAATAGCGGCGGCTAAAGGCTCATGTATCATGTATACCTCTTTAGCTCCAGCATGTTCAGCTGAATCTCTAACTGCTCTTTTTTCAACCTCAGTAATACCAGAGGGAATACAAATTACCATACGATGAGAAACCGGGAAAAATCTTTTTCCACTTTCAATCATTTTTATTAAACCTCGGATCATATGTTCAGCAGCGTGGAAATCAGCTATAACACCATCTTTAAGTGGTCTAATTGTTTTGATGTTTTCATGAGTTTTTTCATGCATTTGCATTGCCTCAGAACCTACAGCTAATACTTTATTAGACATTCTATCGATAGCAATTATTGATGGTTCATCAACAACAACAGAATCCTTACTAATAATTAAAGTATTTGCTGTACCCAAATCAATAGCTAAATCGTTATTGAAATAATCAAAAAACCCCATATTATAATTAATTTAAAGTTGGATTATTTTACAAAAGTAAGAAAATATATGTTATAGAGAAGTTAATGATAAAAATGTCTTATTCCAGATAAGTACATAGACATCCCTTTATCATTACACGCATCGACTGAAAGATTATCCTTTATTGAACCTCCCGGTTGAACTACAGAGGAGATACCAGCTCTTGAAGCAATTTCAATACAATCAGGAAAAGGAAAAAATGCATCAGATGCCATTGCTGAATTTCGAACATCTAATTTAAAAACTTTAGCTTTATCAATTGCAAATTTAAGAGCATCTACTCTTGATGTTTGTCCAACTCCACTAGAAATCATTTGTTTGTTTTTAACCAACACAATTGCATTAGATTTAGAATGTTTAACAATTTTATTGGCAAACTTCAAATCTTCTATTTCATTTGACTCAGCTTTGTTTTCTGTAACAACCTCCCAATTATCAGAATTATTTTCAATGGTATCAGTTTCTTGTTGAAGAACTCCATTTAGTATATTTCTAAATGAAGAGTCTCTATCTATAGATTTTTTTTTCAATAATATTATTCTATTTTTCTTTGAAACTAAAACATCAATTGCTTTTTTATCAAATTCTGGAGCAATTAAAATTTCAAAAAATAATTTATTTATTTCTAGTGATGATTTATAATCAATTTTTTTATTTGTTATTAAAACACCACCAAAAGCAGAAAGAGGATCAGCCTCTAAAGCAAGCTGATAGGAAGCAAGTACATCGGAGGATGAAGCTATTCCACACGCGTTATTATGTTTTATTATTGCAAAAGTTGTATCATTAAATTCAGCTATTAATCTAATAGCAGAGTCTATATCAAGCAGATTATTATATGAGAGTTCTTTCCCATTTAATTTTTCAAAAACATCATCAATATTACCTTTAAATATACCTTTCTGATGTGGGTTTTCTCCATATCTCAAAGATTTATAAATATCAGCATTCAAACCAAAAAACTCATCAATATCTCTATCATATTCAAGAATTAATTTGAA
>CAZBCJ010000115.1:0-3166 GCA_964490545.1 uncultured Flavobacteriaceae bacterium
TCAGAACATTCATCCATTTCACCTTCAACCATCATTACTGAATCAGCTGAAGCTCCAACCATCATATCTATATCAGATTCTTCGAGTTGAGCTCTAGATGGGTTAATGACAAATTTGCCATTGACCCTAGCAACTCTAGCCTCAGAAATAGGACATTCAAATGGAAAATCACTTAGTTGAATTGCAGCAGAAGCAGCTAGACCTGCTAGCGCATCTGGCATTACATCTTCATCATGAGACATAAGTTGAATCATAACTTGTGTTTCATAGTGATAATCTTTTGGAAATAGTGGTCTAAGTACCCTGTCTACAAGACGCATTGTTAGCACTTCTCCATCACTAGGCCTTGCTTCTCTTTTGAAAAATCCACCTGGATATTTTCCTGCAGCAGCAAATTTTTCTCTGTAGTCAACCGTAAGAGGCAAAAAATCCACTGGACTTGCTTTATAGTTTGAAACTACTGTACAAAGCAGCATTGCTTTACCCATTTGAACCACTACTGATCCATGGGCTTGTTTTGCTAATTTTCCTGTTTCGATAGAAATTTCTCTACCATCACCAAGGTCAATTAGCTCTTTATAAATTTTTGGTTTCATAATTATTTTTTTTGGTTAAATAAAATTTGTGTTGATATTATCTTAAACCAATGAATAATTATTATACTATGATTTGATCTATTAATTATAATCAATTATTTTCTTAAGCCTAACTCTTTTACAATTGCTCGATATCTCAAAATATCTTTTTTAGTTAGATAATCCAACAAGGCTCTTCTTTTTCCTACTAGTTTAACAAGAGATCTTTCCGTGTTGAAATCTTTTTTATTTTTCTTAAGATGTTCAGTTAAATGATTTATTCTGAAGGTGAACAGCGCAATCTGTCCTTCAGTACTTCCAGTGTTTTCGGCTTTTTTGCCGTGCTTTTTAAATATATCTTCTTTTATTTTCTTAGTTAAATACATGCAAACATTTTATTAATAATTATTATGTATAAATTATATCTGTTATAAACAGAGGCGCAAATATAATAAAAATAAGGAAACTGAGATTTAATTAGAGATATTTTTATTCTCTTATAGTTCTATTGAGAATAAGATCAAGGTATAGATTAATTTTCTTTTTCAAGTCTTTCCTATGAGTTATAAAATCAAGGAATCCATGATCTAAAACAAATTCTGCTTTCTGAAACCCTTCAGGAAGGTCTTTCCCAGTAGTATCTTTCACCACCCTAGGCCCAGCAAATCCAATTAAAGCACCGGGTTCACTAATATTAATATCACCTAGCATTGCAAAAGAAGCCGTTGTCCCACCAGTAGTTGGATCTGTACAAAGAGAAATATAAGGAACCTTTGCTTTGGCAAGTTGTGCAAGTTTTGCTGAAGTTTTAGCCAGCTGCATAAGCGATAGAGCGGCTTCCATCATCCTAGCTCCACCAGATTTAGAGATTATAATAAGAGGAATCTTTTTTTTCAGGGAATAATCAATTGCTCTGGAAATTTTTTCTCCTACAACACTTCCCATAGAACCACCAATAAAAGTAAAATCCATACAGGCTATTACAATTTTTTCTCCCATAGATTTTCCTACTGCTGTTCTGATAGCATCCTTTAGATTGGTTCTGTTTTTAGCTTCTTTTAACCTGTCAGAATATTTTTTATTATCAACAAATTTTAAAGGGTCCTTAGATCTTAGCTTAGCATTAATTTCTTTGAAATCATCATCAAATAGAATTTCAAAGTATTCTTTACTACCTATTCTTACGTGGTAGTCATCTTCAGGACTTACATAAAAATTTTCTTGTAATTCTTCTGTATCAACTACCTTTCCAGTAGGGGATTTATACCATAAACCTTTTGGAATATCTCTTTTGGATTCAGTAGGTGTTTGAATTCCTTTACTTTTTCTTTTGAACCAAGCCATTAGAAACTATTTAAAAGATAATAAGCAAATCTACATAATTTTATAAAGTATCAATATTATTAAGGTCCTTAAATGCTTTTTTAAGCCTTTCTACGAAAGTTTTCTCACCTTCTCTTACCCATCTTCTAGGATCATAATACTTTTTATTAGGGAGATCATCTCCATCTGGATTACCAATTTGCGATAAAAGATACTCTGAATTATTTTTAAAATAATCCCTTATTCCTTCCATATATGCATATTGCATATCAGTATCAATATTCATTTTAATTACCCCATAACCAATAGCTTCCCTTATTTCTTCTACAGAGGACCCTGATCCCCCATGAAAAACAAAATCAATATGATTTTCAGGAAGATTGA
Organism: uncultured Flavobacteriaceae bacterium; assembly: GCA_964490545.1. Classification (GTDB taxonomy): domain Bacteria; phylum Bacteroidota; class Bacteroidia; order Flavobacteriales; family Flavobacteriaceae. The sequence continues at coordinate 2,283 of CAZBCJ010000115.1, forward strand.
ACTTTTTGGAAACATATTCCTGAGAATTTTTAAGAATCTTTGGAGTCAATTTTACATTTCCGGGTTTATACACCCCATGAACATTTCCAAAGGCTGCAGCTATTGTAAACCTATTGCTAATGCTACTTAACTCTTCATATGCGTAGGCTACTTCTTCAGGCTGGGTATATAGTTTTGAATTATCAACATCAGTATTATCTACACCATCTTCCTCACCGCCGGTAATACCAAGTTCAATTTCAAGAGTAATACCAACCTTTGACATTCTAGCTAAATATTCTTTACAGATACCTATGTTTTCCTCAATAGGTTCTTCAGATAGATCAAGCATATGAGAGCTATAAAGAGGAATTCCATGTTTTTTAAAGTGATCTTCATTTGCATCCATAAGACCATCAATCCATGGCAGTAATTTCTTTGCACAATGGTCTGTATGTAATATTACTGGAACTCCATAAGAAAGAGCCATAGTATGTATATGTTTTGCAGCAGCAATACCTCCAGAAACAGCAGCTTTTTGATCGGTATTATCTAGCCCTTTACCAGCATTAAAACAAGCTCCACCATTGGAGAACTCAATAATTACAGGTGCATTTAATTCCTTTGCAGTTTCAAGAACTGCATTAACACTGCTTGATCCAATAACATTTACAGCAGGAAGCGCAAAATTTTTGCTTTTAGCAAGTCTAAAAATCTCTTGAACTTGATCTCCTGTGGCAACTCCTGGTTTTATATTGTGACTCATTGTAATTTGGTTTGATTTAGGTTTTAAAAAGTATAAATTTTATCTTTACGAAGTTACTTATTTTGTTAGTAAAATGATTGCAAAAAATGAAATTAAATTTGTTCGTTCTTTAAAGATAAAAAAGAATAGAATAAAGTCT
>CAZBCJ010000116.1:0-3137 GCA_964490545.1 uncultured Flavobacteriaceae bacterium
AAGTTTGAGAAGTCTTCTGGATTCCCCATTTTTATAGTTGGAATTTCATCGATCAAATTCTGTTAGATTTTTAACCATAAATTATCAGGAATATATACTCTTGAAGGTGCACTACATTTTTGTCCTTGGAATTCAAACCCTCCTCTGATTATTGCTGTTGATACAGCTAAGTATTCAGCAGATTTATGAGCTAAAATAAAGTCTTTTCCTCCAGTTTCACCTACAATACGGGGGTAAGATTTATAAATGCTAATATTATCACCAATTTCTTTCCAAAAGTGTTGAAAAACTGCAGTGCTTCCTGTAAAATGGATGCCCCCAAAATCTGGATGTTTGAATATAACTTCACCAGCTGTTCTCCCACTAGTGTGGACTAGATTAATTACACCATCTGGAAGACCAGCCTCTTTGAAAGCTTTCATAATTATATCAGCTGAATAAATTTGAGTTCTTGAAGCTTTCCAGACTACTGTATTTCCCATAAGAGCTACAGATGAACAAAGATTACCAGCTATAGAGGTAAAGTTAAATGGGCTGAGAGCAAAGACAAATCCTTCTAATGGTCTATATTGAAGAGAATTTTTCATCCCTTCTGGCGACAAAGGTTGCTCTTTGTATATGTTGCTCATATAATGAGGATTGAATCTTAGGATATCAATCAACTCACATGCAGCATCTATTTCTGCTTGAAATACATTTTTTGATTGCCCAAGCATAGTTGATGCGTTTATTTTTGCTCTATAAGGACCAGCAATTAATTTAGCAGCTTTTAAAAAAATATTTGCTCTTTTAACAGGTCCAATATCATTCCATTTTTGTTTAGCATTCATTGCCGCATCGATTGCCATTTTTACATGAGATCCGTCACCTTGATTATAATAACCCAAAGTATATTTATGATCATGAGGGGGAGAAATTCTAATTTTATTTTCTGTTCTAACTTCTTTGTTTCCAATGTACATTGGAATGTCTACTTCATTATTTTTTAAATTACTTAATTCTTTTTTTAATTCTTTTTTTTCACTGGATCCAGGTTTGTATTCTTTTACAGGTTCATTAACTGGGATTGGTATTTCAAGAAATGTGTTTTTCATAATTTTAATTTTAATTTTATTTCCAAGATTTTAACTCAATTTTATTTATTGCAAGTTCTCTATTTGAGTACATTATATCATAAGTCTCTAAGTCTTCTTTAAGTTGAGTGTCTTTGTCTAAAAAGTTAAATATCTTATCAATGATATCCATAGCCTCTTCTCTCAGCGAGTAAAAAATAAATTGATCTAAATTTCTGCTATTTAGCAATCCCGAATTTTTTAGATAGTATATGTGTCTTGAAGTTTTAGTCTGAGTAAAGTTTAAAATCATTTCAAGATCAGAGATAGATGCTTCTTCTCTATTTGCTAGAATGTTTAATATCCTGATTCTAGAAATGTCAGAAAATGACTTGAATATTGTTTTCCCATAATCTATATTAAATTTTTTTAGTCTCATCTTCTGTTAAATATTGTTATAAGAAACTATAGTAAATAAAAAAAACATATTTATTAAGTAATTTAGCATGTTATTTAAAATTAATAACATTTTATAAATGATGACAAGAAATATCATTCTAATAATTTTTTTAAATATTATATTTTCTCTTTCCTTCTCGAATGTGTATTCTCAAGGACAAAAAAAAGTTATTCAGTTATCAGGAGTAGTAGTTGGTCAAGATAGTATATCTGGTGTAGGAGGAGTACATATATATGTTCCTGCTGCTGGCAGAGGTACTACTTCTAATCCTTACGGATATTTTGCGATGCCAGTACTTCCACAAGATAGTATAATTGTTAGTGCTGTAGGATATCAAAAACAAAATTTTATTATGCCTGGAGATAAAGGGGAGTCAGTAACTTTATTCATTGAACTAAAACCTGATACAACTATTCTACCTGAACTTGAAATATTTCCTTATCCAACTGAAGAATTATTTAAAAAGGCTGTTTTGGCTATTGAACTTCCAAATAGAAAGGATCTTGAAAATTTGGATAAATCTTTGGATAAGGATTTATTAAGAAGAATGTATAGTAATGAACCAATGAGTGCTAATATGAATTATAAATATTTTATGGATCAGCAAATGTTATCAACTTCAACAAAGTATCAATTACCTTCAAATCCTCTATTGAATCCATTCGCTTGGGTCAAATTTATAAAGGCAATTAAAAGGGGTGATTTTAAAAAGAAAGATTAATTACAATTAATTTCTATTAACTCATAATTTATTATTTTACTATTTAATTCAATAGCTCTATTCCAGTCTTCGCATGCTGATTCAACAAAACCAAGATCGTATTTTATACTCCCCCTATTTACATAATATTTTGGGTTGTTAGGATTAATTTTAATTGCTTTATTAACGTCTTTTAAAGCTTGATTACTGTTGCCTATGACAAAGTTAGAAAATCCTCTTTCAAAAAATATTAAATCATTTCTATGATCAATATTGATAGCTGAATCATACAAAGCTATTGCAAGTTTATTGTTTCCAATTAGTGAATGGGAATGTCCAAAATAAAAATAGTAATCAAAGTTTTTATTAGAGTTTTTGATCTTAGAAAAACTTTCAATGGCTTCTTTATATTTTCCTTTATGATATTTTCTAATACCTTTCTTTTGTATCTCTACTGCATTAAAACTTAGAAAATAAAAAATTAACAAATAGACTGTCATAGTAGCCCTGACAAGAATCGAACTTGTATCTAAAGTTTAGGAAACTTCTATTCTATCCATTGAACTACAGGGCCTTAGAAACAAAAATAGATTTCATTTACTAAAAAATTATAAATAAACAATATAATTGTTAGCTTTATATTTCTTAAAAATATTCTGGATATAATGGCAAAAGAGTATAAGAAAAGACAGGAAGAAATACATAAACTAGTTTTGGATTTTGAGATGAAAATAAAAAATGATCTTGATTTCTATTATGATTCAGAATCCTACGAAAAAATTGTTAAGTGGTATATAGATAATCATAAATTTAAAGTTGGCTTAAAAGCAGTTGAAGTTGCTTTATTGCAGCATCGATTTTCTTCAGATTTGTTGATACAAAGAGCCAATATTATGATTGCTCTTCAGAAGTTTTCAGATGCTTT
>CAZBCJ010000117.1:0-1400 GCA_964490545.1 uncultured Flavobacteriaceae bacterium
AGCAAAAGTAAATGATGCTCTAATTGTTTCGAATTTTGAAATAGTCTCGCATTTCCAGAACAAAGGATTAAAGGGGCATCCAATGAATCATGGGGGGAAATGGACTTTTGATTTTGGCAAATTAAAATATGTAAACGCTGTTCATACCTCATCATTTCCTGACGGATCTTATGGTGGACAGCCTGGAGGATTTGTCTTCTCAGCGGACAGCAAGATTATTTATATAGCAGGCGATACTGCCCTTACATATGATATGAAGCTAATTGCAAACGAATTCAAGCTAGACTTAGCTATTTTACCTATTGGAGATAATTTTACTATGGGGATTGATGATGCAATTGTTGCAAGTGATTTTGTAGAATGCAAGAAAGTATTAGGATATCATTTTGACACTTTTGGGTTTATTGAAATAGACAGGAATAGCGCTGTTCAAAAATTTTCTAATAATGGAAAAGAATTAATATTGCTTGAAATAGGAATGAGTATTTCTATATAATTTTAATTAATATAACTTTGTGTTTATGAAGTACACATCAGCTCTTTTATGCTTTTTTTTAGCTACTGTTTTTACTTTAGCTCAAGAAGAAATAATTGTATTAGAAACACCAACTGGAAATATTGAAGGGACTTTACTAGTGCCTTCGAAAGGAAATTCCCCGCTCGTCTTAATTATTGCCGGATCTGGGCCTACAGATAGAGATGGCAATAACATTTCTTTACAAAACAATTCCTTAAAAATGCTTGCTCAAGGGCTTTATGAAAATAATATAGCTTCATTTAGATTTGATAAAAGAGGCATTGCAAGAAGCGCAGCTGCTGGAATGGCAGAGGAAGATTTAAGATTTGAGCATTATATTCAAGATGTTCAACAGTGGCACTCACTTCTTAAAGATGACTCAAGGTTTAGCTCTTTTATAATTTTAGGTCACAGTGAAGGATCCTTAATTGGGATGATAGCCTCCCAAACTGTAGAACCAGATAAGTTTATTTCACTTGCGGGCCCAGGATTTTCAATGCAGGCGACACTAAGAAGACAGCTTGCAGATCAGCCTGCATATGTTCTATCAATGTCGCTTCCAATTTTAGAGCAATTAGAAAAAGGAAAAACAGTAGACAGTGTCCCGCCATTGATTAACATGCTTTTTAGACCAAGTGTACAACCGTATTTAATTTCAACCTTTAAATACGATCCAGTCATTGAAATTTCAAAAGTACAAAGTCCAGTACTGATTATTCAAGGAACAACAGATATTCAAATTCAAGTAGAGGATGCCAAAAAATTAGCAGAAGCTAATGCTAATTCAGAGCTAGTCATTATAGAAGGAATGAATCATATTTTAAAAAAAGCAGATGCACATAGATTTCTAAATCTGCGGACTTATGGAGATCCAACCCTTGAA
>CAZBCJ010000117.1:1500-3125 GCA_964490545.1 uncultured Flavobacteriaceae bacterium
CCAAAGACTTCTCTTAGCTGAACTTTTTTTATAGCATTATCATCATATAAACATTGTATTATTAGATTAGTTGACAAATAATCATTGATTTTCATAAATGCAGTTATTGTATAGTCTACATCAATATTCTCGGCTTGTTCTAAATAATCTGAATATAGATTAATTCTTTGTTCAAGCTGTATGTTTTCAAAAACTTCAAATTTATAATATGCACTTACTGAAGCTCCTAATTCAAACCTGGAAATTTCACCTTTTGGGACCCCAAAATACTCTTCACCATCTTCAAGATTATCAGTAAATTTTTTGCTGGCCAATATTAGTCTCCCAGTTACAGGAGCCATGTTAACCCACAAAGAATTATTTTCTTTCCAATACACTCCTATACCAATTTGTAGATATGCTGGAGACAAAAATCTTGTTGTTTCTTCTCTGATTTCAATTTCGTCAGAAGCATTAGTGTATTTGTATCCTTTTGCAAATTGTGTTTTGAAATTTAAAAAACTGGAGAAGCTAAATTTTTCTATAAATTTTTTCCCAATAAGTGAATTAATCTCAATTCTATCATCTATTTTTTTGAAATACTTACTATCACTGTTTTTATTAATACCAAATGATCCGATTATTTTTGTGTCCCAGGACCACCCATTTTTATAGTAATTAATATTGTAGTTAACAGACAATGTAGCTGCAATACTATTTTCACCACCTGACACCCAATTACTAAATGCAGTTTGATTAACCATAAGGCTTGTATGACCAGATTTTTTCCACCCCTCTACTTTTGTTGAATCTATCTCTGTTTCCTGACCATGGGATCCAATTGCAGCCAGCATGCAAACTATTAATAATATTATTTTTTTAGTCATAGAGTTTTACTTACTTAAATTTATTTATTGATGCAATAAACGATTTTGGTGTTTCCCAGTTTTCTAACGTTATTTCATCAAGATTATTTCCAATTAATTTTAACTTATTTGTTAATATCTCAACTAAATCTATTATTCTAAACTCCCTGTTAATATGATCTTCTATATTTCTCATTTTATCTTTAGCATCACTTAGTTTTGTAATATCCATTTGTGTTAATTCTTTTTGTGTTATTTCTCCAGTTAATATATTTCTTGTTTGATTCGTCATTTCTTGGTCTTCTAAAATTATATTAAATGAATCTCTCGCTGTGGTGAATGAATAATTAAGAACAGATTTTATGATTTTTTGATAAAAATTCCATAGGTTTTTATAAATATTGTTATTGATATCAATATCTATGGCAAAAACATGAAAGGGATCATTATATGGAGCAAGAACATCTGAATACTTACGGTAATGTGTTATATAAAAGGTGGTTTTCAGTATTTTTACTAATTTTTTAGTTGCACGAGTTATTCTTACATACTTATATTTCGCACTTTTCTTTGACTTTTTAAATTTTATATACTTAGATCCGTTTTCAAATAACTCACTAATTAAAATTTCATCAGGACTATTTTTTTCTATTTTTTTATAATTCATTATATCTGCAGGATACATGCCTTTGCATGATAACATCATTAGAAACAGTGCAATTGATTGGGCCTGATGAATATTCGTAATTTTTGCTATCCCCTGCTCTATTTCTTTATATG
>CAZBCJ010000118.1:0-3075 GCA_964490545.1 uncultured Flavobacteriaceae bacterium
ATGTTAAAATTAACGGATGGATCAGTGAGTTTTGCAAAAGATGATATAACTTTGATGCTTCCTCAAGACCGTGTTAATTTAGGAATAGCTTTTGTTCCGCAGACGAACAATGTTTTTACAGGGATGACTGTAGAAGAAAATTTAGAGATGGGTGGATTTATAAGATCTGATGATATTAAACATACCATTGAAGATATTTACAATCTTTTTCCCATACTAAAAGAAAAAAGAAATCAGAATGCAGGTGAATTATCAGGAGGTCAACGTCAACAAGTTGCTTTTGGAAGAGCCTTAATGACAAAACCAAAAATTTTAATGCTAGATGAGCCAACTGCTGGTGTATCACCTATTGTGATGGATGAGCTTTTTGCACGAATTATAGAAGTAGGTAAAACAGGTGTTGGAATTTTAATGGTTGAACAAAATGCAAAACAAGCTCTTAATATTGCTGATAGAGGTTACGTATTAGTTAATGGAAAACACAGTAGAGAAGGCAGTGGGCAAGATTTACTAAATAATCCTGAAGTAAGAAAATCTTTTTTAGGAGGTTAAAATGGTTGATTTTATTAATTCTATAGTTGTTCTCCTTAATTTTGTTATTATCCCAGGGTTGTCTTATGGCTCTCAATTAGCATTAGGTGCCTTAGGTGTTACATTTGTTTATGCCATATTAAGATTTGCTAACTTTGCGCACGGTGAACTCATGTCATTTGGTGCCATGATTACAATATTATTTACATGGTTTTTTCAATCACAAAATATTGGTTTAGGCATTCTTCCTACAGCACTAATTGCATTACCATTTGGAATTTTAGGTACAATTGTTCTCGGTTTACTCTCCGATAAATTTGTTTTTAAATATTATCGAAAACAAAAGAGTGTTCCCGTTGTATTGGCTATGGTTTCGATTGGCGTTATGTTCGTCATTAATGCCATAGTAAGAATCATAATTGGTCCAGGTGATAAGAAGTTTTTTGATGGTCAAAAATTTATAATTAAAGCAAGACAGTTTAAAGAAATAACAGGATTAAATGAGGGGCTAGCCTTAAAATCTTCTCAAGTTATTACTATTCTTATTACTATCGCGCTATTAACTTTTACTTTTTGGTTTTTACAAAAAACGAAGACAGGAAAATCAATGCGTGCTTTCTCAGATAATGAAGATTCAGCACTATTATCAGGCATTAATCCTGACCGCGTTGTATTTATTACGTGGTTAATTGTGGGAACATTAGCTTGTGTCGCAGGAACATTATACGGCTTGGATAAAAGTTATCAGCCCTTCATTTATTTAAATCTTGTATTACCTATATTTGCTTCTGCAATCGTAGGAGGTATAGGAAGTCCTTTTGGAGCAGTTGTTGGTGGATATGTGATTGCCTTTTCAGAAATCATGGTCACCTACGCGTATAAAAAATTCTTTAAGTATTTATTACCAGAAAACTTAGAGCCATCGAGTCTAGTGCAATTACTCTCTACTGATTATAAATTCGCCGTCTCTTTTACTATTCTTGTGATAGTGCTTTTAATCAGACCCTCCGGTATCTTTAGAGGAAAGGTATTATAATGAAATTTGATAAATACGAGTGGACAGCAATATCCATCATGGTGTCTTTATTTATTCTAGTTGTTTTTATTCAAGGATGGTCCGTTAGTTTATTCCTTCTGAACATGTGTATTATATCTGCTATCATGACTATGGGTGTTAATATTTCATGGGGATATGCGGGTGTCATTAATTTTGGTGTGATGGGATTTTTAGCGATGGGAGGTTTAGCAGCAGTATTAGTATCGTATCCTCCTGTAAAAGAAGCATGGCACGTTGGAGGATCAGGACTTGGAATTAGTTTTATTTTATTAGTAGCATTAGTAACATTTGTATATTTTATTACCAAATTAGTAGAAAAAAAATCCCATAAATATTGGTTAAATGGTTTAGTAATTTTCTTTGGTTTAATTATCATTAGATATTTTTTCCTTAATGCAACAGATAGAATTGAAGAAGTTGATCCAGCTTTAGCAGGATTTTTGGGTGGTGCTAATTTACCTATCATCTTTTCCTGGGTAGTAGGAGGTCTCTTTGCTGGGGGTGTTGCCTTTGTTATTGGAAAAGTAGCCCTTGGATTACGTTCAGATTATTTAGCAATCGTTACACTTGGTATCTCCGAGATTGTTGTCAGTGTTCTCAAACATGAAGAGTGGTTATCCAGAGGAGTTAAAAACGTGATTGGTCTTAAAAGACCTGTGCCTTATGAAATTAATTTGCAAACCTCTGATTGGTTTATTAATATGGTTATGTGGTTTAACTCATCAAAACTTAATCAAATAATAGATGCTGATCAAAAACAAGAAATACTGAATAAATTAATAATTGATAGTTCCAGTTTATTTGTGAAGCTGAATTATGCGATATTATTTTTTACTGTCATGATTGTAATTTATTATTTTGCCAATAAAGCACAAATTTCTCCTTGGGGCCGCATGATGCGCGCTATTCGCGATAATGAAGTCTCTGCAAATGCGATGGGAAAAGATATTGTGAAGCAACACTTAATCATTTTTGTCATAGGGGCAGCGATAGTTGGTGTAGCAGGGGCGATGCTTGTAACGTTAGATGGCTTGTTCACACCTTCTAGTTATAGACCACTTCGTTTTACATTTATTATTTGGATCATGGTAATAGTTGGAGGAAGTGGGAATAATCTAGGGGCTATCTTTGGAGGATTTGTCATTTGGTTTGCGTGGATTGAAGTAGCGCCTTTGACAACATTTTTAATTAATTTATTTACTTCAGGATTAGACCCACAAAATGCCATTCGTTTACATTTATTAGATAGTGTTCCTTATTTCAGATACTTATTAATGGGGATGGTCTTATTACTGATCTTAAGATACCGGCCTAAAGGAATTATTCCAGAGAAAGTCAGGCATTCGTAAATATGCTTAAATCAAAAAAAAGAGATCTAGTGCTGCTTTTAATAGTATTTTTTTTATTACCATTAAAATCATCATTTGCTGAAAATAAACTTCTGATGATAACTGCTGATTATTGTGTTTACTGTCAAATTTGGGAAA
>CAZBCJ010000119.1:0-3035 GCA_964490545.1 uncultured Flavobacteriaceae bacterium
ATATTCAATTTACAGAAGCTTTACCAAAAACAAGGTCTGGAAAAATAATGAGAAGGATTTTAAGAAAAATTGCAGGAAATGATTTTGATAATCTAGGAGATATCAGTACGCTTCTAAATCCTGATACAGTTGAGGATATAATTAAAAATTATATTAAATAGAAGTGTTTATTGCTTCCATCACACATTTATAATAATTCTTGTTAGATCCAATAAAATATTCTTTACTATTATTTATAAGATGTTTCATTTCATTATATGTAATAAACTTTAACTGATCTACTTCATTATTTTTAAAATCTAGATTAATTTTATCTCGTTCTGTATTATAAATGTATGTATGATGAAATTCTCTATCTATAAGATTATTATAAATTTCTTGATTAAAGAAAACACCAATTTTCTTTAATTTTTTTTTATTGATCAACACACCTGTTTCTTCAATAGATTCTCTAATAACAGCATCTATAAAATCCTCTTGATATTTTATGTGTCCAGCTACAGAAACATCCCAAATTCCTGGATTAATTTTCTTATTTTTTGATCTTTTCTGGATTAATATTTCATCTTTACAACAAAAGATCCATAGGTGAATAGTCGCGTGAAATAATCCTTCTTTATGTATTTTGGATTTCAGAAGTTTTTCTCCAGTAGGCTTTCCATTTTCTGTATAGATTTCAATATATTCTTTATCCATAAATTAATTATGAAAAATAGCTAAAATCATCTCCTTTTCTAATTTTCAATATAGAATGATAAATCATTTTAATTACATTTTCAACATCATTTTTATGAACCATCTCTACTGTAGTGTGCATATATCTCAATGGCAAAGAAATTAGTGCAGATGGGACACCTCCATTACTATAAGCAAATGCATCAGTGTCTGTTCCAGTATATCTAGATGATGCAGCCCTTTGGAAAGGAATTTTATTTTCTTTTGCTGCTTTAATAACTAATTCTCTTAATTTTTGCTGAACTGCTGGCGCATAAGTAATTACAGGACCTTTGTTTAGTTCACAACTTCCTTGCTTTTTCTGATCAATCATCGGAGTCGTTGTATCATGAGTAACATCAGTAACAATTGCTACGTTTGGTTTTATTGTTTGGGTTATCATCTCAGCTCCTCTAAGTCCAATCTCTTCTTGAACCGAATTAGTTATATATAAGCCAAAAGGCAACTTCTTCTTATTTTCGTGAAGTAAACGAGCTACTTCTGCAATCATAAACCCACCAATTCTATTATCCAATGCTCTACAAACAAAATTATCTTTATTTAGAACATGAAATTCATCAGGATACGTAATAACACATCCTACATGGACACCAAGTTTCTCAACATCTTTCTTTTTCTTACAACCAACATCAATAAAAATGTTTTCAAGTTTAGGAGGCTCTTCTTTAGTAGAAGATCTAGTATGTATTGCAGGCCATCCAAAAACCCCTTTAACAATACCTTTCTTTGTATGTATATTAACAACTTTGCTTGGAGCAATTTGATGATCACTTCCACCATTTCTAATAACAGATATTAACCCCTTATCAGATATATAATTAACATACCAAGATATTTCATCAGCATGACCCTCAATAACAACTTTATATTTGCTTTTTGGATTGATTACCCCTACAGCACTTCCATACGAATCTGTTATAAACTCATCTACGTATGGTTTTAAATAATTCATCCATATTTTTTGACCTTCCCATTCGTATCCTGTTGGAGATGCATTGTTTAGATACTTTTCTAAAAATACTAGAGACTTCTTTGTTATGACACTTTTATTCTTCATGTTTGTGAGTAATTAAAAATTTTTTCTAAAAAAAGTATTTATGTAAAAATAAGATGATTTCTTTACTTTTACCCATAATTTAATGTATTAATTTTATTTTCTAAAATAGTATTACAATTTAAATATGACAAGAGTTCTTTTTTTTCTTTTTTTTCTGAGTACTACAGCTTTTTCTCAAGGTGTTGATTCTGACTCTTTAGTTGATTATATAAAAATTCAAGGTGATTCTGTCATTAGAAGTTCAATAGATCTAGATAAGGTTGTTTTATTGCCAAAAAAAGGATTTAAAAATTCTGATGAAATTAAGAAGTATCTAATATTAAAACGAAAAACACTTAAGGTGTATAGCTATGCTGTTTTAGCTTCAAATAGATTAACTAAATTAAATGAGAGATTAGCTCCTGTAAAAAGAAGGAGAGATAAGAAAAATTACACAAAGAAAATTCAAAAATTTATTGTAAATGAATTCTATGATGAATTAAGAAAATTTACACAAACTGAAGGTCAAATTTTGATTAAACTAATACATCGTCAGACAGGGAAAAACACCTATAAGCTTATTAAAGAATTAAGAAACGGTTGGATTGCATTTTGGTATAACAATACTGCTAGAATTTTTAATATGTCTTTAAAAAAAGAGTTTAATCCATACATAGATGAAGAAGATTATCTTATTGAAGATATAATTCAAAGAGCTTTAAGGGATAAAAAAATAGAATACCAAGAGCCAAATATTAATTATGATTTATTTGAATTAAATAAAAAATGGGAAAGATAAATTATTCAACAACCATAATCAGTCTAGGAGAGGAGTTTTTGTTAAAGGTATTTAAATTATAATCTCCAAACTTTTCTTTAAGCTCCAAGTCACATTCTTTAAACATTGTTAAAAAATCTACAATTCCATATGCCTTGACTTTTTCTTGAAATTTGTATGTCTTATTGTTTGAATCTATTGTAATATCCTTAACTAACAAATCGTTTTCTAAATATCTTTTGATTATAAATTTTGTTTTATCAAAAACCTTTTCTTCATATTTAATAAGATTATTCAAAACATAATTAATATTCAGAAAATCAATAACTGCCTTTCCTTCAGAGTTTAAATTATATTTAATGCTCTTGATAACGCTAATATTGTCTTTGTTGTTTTGATAATAACCAAAACTTGTAAAAAGATTCAAAATGAGATCAAATTTTTCATTAAGCGGTTGTCTCATATCATGAAGCAAATAATTTAGTT
>CAZBCJ010000120.1:0-3002 GCA_964490545.1 uncultured Flavobacteriaceae bacterium
TCACCACCACCTTTCATATCTTTTTCTAATTGCAAATTAGTGTCAAATGTTAATACACTATCTTTTATTGTCCACTTGCTAGGCAATGATTTTCCATTATATGCTCTCCACCCTTCAGTAGTAGTTCCATCAAATAAATAGATCCACTGATCATCTGCCTTTGAGGATTGAGAACCAAATACAATCATATTATATCCTGCTAATATGACAATGACAAAAAGCAATATGTTGATAATAAGCAATATGTTTTTATTCATAATATTTAATCTAATAAGCTTATTAAAAAAGCATATTCCATTGCAGTTTCTTTATATGCTTCGAATCTCCCAGAAGCACCCCCGTGGCCTGCGTCCATATTGCAATACATAAGTAATGGTTCTGCATTTGTTCTTCTGTCTCTTAGCCTTGCAATCCATTTTGCAGGCTCAAAATATTGTACTTGAGAATCATGATATCCTGTTGTAATAAAAATTGCTGGATAATCCTTTTCTTCGACTTGATCGTACGGAGAATATGATAACATATAAAAATATGAATCTTTATTCTTTGGGTCTCCCCATTCATCAAATTCAAATGTTGTTAACGGAATATCTTCATCTAGCATTGTTGTTATTACATCAACAAACGGTACACCGGCTATTATTCCTCTAAATAACTTTGGTTCCATATTTGCTACTGCACCCATTAAAAGCCCACCAGCACTTCCACCCATTGCAAAAATCTTATTTTCATCCACATAATTAGTTTTGGCTAAATATTTAGCACTATCAATAAAATCCCAAAAAGTATTTTTTTTGTTAAACATCTTTCCATCATCATACCATGATCTTCCTAAATATTGACTTCCTCTGATATGGGCAATTGCATAAACAAACCCTCTGTCCAATAGACTTAGTCTGACAGAACTAAATCTTGCGCTATTTGTTGAGCCATATGATCCGTATCCATAGAGTAAAACAGGATTTTCACCTTCTTTATATAAATCTTTTCTGTATACTAAAGAAACAGGAACTTTTTCACCATCTCTTGCATTAGCCCAAATCAATTCTGATTTATAATTATTTTTATCAAAATCATCACCTAACACTTCATTTTGTTTTAAAACATTTTTTGTTTTTTCTTTTAAATCATATTCAATTATTGAGGATGGAGTAGTTAAAGATGAATAGCTGAATCTAAATTTTATAGAATTTATTTCTGCATTTACACTAGAACTCGTTGAATATGCCTCTTCTTCAAATTCAACATAATGATTTAATTCTGAATTGGTTATTGATTTGACATGGTATTTTCTATTTCCATTCTCTCTTTCTGTAATTACTAGGTAATCATTAAAAACCTCAAAACCTTCAAATAATACATCTTCTCTATGAGGAATATATTCTTTCCAATTTTTTATTGAAGTATTATTTTCACTACAAATCATAAGTTTAAAATTTGTAGCATTATTATAATTAGTCCTAATATACCACTTGTCATCTAGATGATTAATCGAATATTCTAAGCCATCTTCACGCTTTTGAAATACTTTAAAATCTCCATTAGGATTATTTGCGTCGAGAATTCTTTTTTCATCAGAAATAGTTTTGCCTGAACTTATAACAATGTATTTTCCAGATTTTGTTTTATAAGAATATAGATTAAACTCTTCATCTTCTTCATAAAATACTTGTTCGTCTGTTGTATTTGAATTAAGAACATGCCTCATTACTTTTTCGGTTCTTAAGGTGTTTGGATTTTTTAAATTATAAAATAGGGTTTTGTTATCATTAGCCCAACTAACTCCACCTGTTGTATTGGCTATTGTATAGGAGTCCTTTTCCCCACTTTCGAGGTTTTTAAAATGAACTGTATATAGTCTTCTACTAATAGTATCTACAGAATAAGCCATAATTTTATTGTTTGGACTAATATCAATTCCCCCAATTCTAAAATATTCATGACCTTTTGACATTTCATTTACATTAATGAGTATTTCTTCAGGTGATGAAAGTTTTTCTTTTTTTCTACAATAAATCGGATATTGTTTGCTCTTTTCATATCGAGTATAATAATAATATCCATTATCAAGATAAGGGACGCTAGAATCATCCTCTTTAATTCTAGATTTGATTTCAGTAAAGATCTTGTGTTCAAGATTTTTATAATCTTGCATATACTGATCTCTATAAGTATTTTCAGCATTTAGATATTCAATTACCTTTGGATTATCTCTTTCATTTAACCAGTAAAATTCATCAATTCTTTGATGATCATGTATGGTCATTATTTTATCAATTTTTTCTGCCCTAGGCTCAGGAATTTCAGTTTTTTTCATGTTGCAGGAATATAAAATTATAATGGTTAATATTAAATATTTGTACATAATTTTTAGCTGTTTTTTGGTCCAATAAACATTGGTGTGTTTTCTTGGTATTTTTTGTAATCAGGATATTTATTTGCAGTAATATTTTCACTAAATTTTGCGCTAGAGTAAAATAAAATAACCAATAGAATACAGCCTATAACTGACCAGTTAATCCATTGACCTGTCGCAGAAACACTAAATAAGTAAAACATAACCCATATTAATTGCTCACAAGTATAGTTTGGATGTCTTGAAAATGCCCAAAGTCCTGATGTGATAAATCCTTTCTTGTAATCTCCTTCCAATGGTTGTCCTAGCTCAATTTTTTTATATTTCTCATTTTGAAAGTCATATTGCTGCTGATCAGAAATTGTTTCAAATACAATAAGTAAAAATATTATTCCGGCAATTAGGTAGTCTGCCCAGTACAAAGGTATATCTGACCCTTGCCATGCAGCTAAAATAGGCAATGTAAATAGGAAAATCAGTCCCATTTGGTATAGGCATATAAAAAATAAATTAAATACTGCCCATTGAATTCTTCCAGATAGAATTGGCATTGATTTTTTTACCTCAACCCAGCGATAATCTTCTTCTCCTTTCCAAAAATATATACTAAATCCACCTCTTCTTGCAAAATTGTAGGTAAGTCTAC
>CAZBCJ010000121.1:0-2920 GCA_964490545.1 uncultured Flavobacteriaceae bacterium
GGAGCATTAGGCTGTTCTATTTCTGGTTCAGGTCCTTCAATTTTTGCCTTGAGTCGGGGAATTGATCGAGCAAAGCATGTATAAGAATCTATCAAAAGAGTTTATTCAGGCTCTGGACTAGAATTTTCAACATATGTATCTAAAATAAATGATCGGGGTGTAGAGATAATTGAAAATAAATAATATTTGTTTTACTAATTTTTTAGTTCCATTCTTTCGGACCTATATAAAATATCTGTTTGTCCCCAACCAGGTTTATTGATATCTCTATTTATATTTTTAAAAAAAATAGTTGCTTCGAAAACTTCTTCATTGTCTTCAGGAGAAATTTCAACAATTTTTGCTCTATGAACATTTCTAGGGCTTAGGAATCCAGAAGTCATCAATATATTTTTTGTAGTAGGAAGTAAATCTACATCACTTACAATTGTTGAAAACAAATTAACTCCTCTGCTTTTTCCATATTCCCAAACTTGCTCAAATGTTTTATCATTATCATTCACTTTATATTCTACTGCTCTAGAATATTTATTCTCATTACCATAATTTCTAAAGGAACCATTATCAAATACAATAATATTTCCATTAGGCATTAAGTAAGGAGCATGTGGTCCCCAAGGAAAATCAAAATCATCAGCGCTTTTTAAGCCATTTTGGATATCCTCATTATACGGTTCTCCATTTTTATTCAGTGCAGTTAGCAGATAAGGTTTTGTTTCATATCCTTTGCCTTTTCTTCCTGACTTTCCCCATTTTTGTTTTGGTGACATAATCCATTTGAGCTTATCATCCCAGCTTACTTTTATTAATCCTTGGTTTCTTCCAGAAACAATAATTGTGCTATCTCTTCCATCAAATTCAAGGGAATTCATATGAAACCAATCTCCGTCTCTAAAGAAATTTAATTCGTCTCTATTAACATCTAAATGTTTTGCTAAGTCCCATTCTTTTACAATTTTAGATTGTTTTCTGTCAAAATGTATCATGAAATCATTATCAGATAATACAGTTTCCCCATCTTTTTCTATATAGGCATTTCTTTTACCAACAGCAAGCAATAAATCTTCATTAGGTAATTCTAAAACTTCATGATGTATGCCATAGTTGTTATTGATTTTTGTCATTACAAAGAGTTTTCCCATCATATCAAATTCATAAATAGTATGTCTTCCTGCAACTAAAATATTTCCATTTTTAATTTTTTGAAATGGTCCAGCCATAGCTTTATGGAAGCTTAAATCTAGATACCATCTAATATGGCCATTGTCATCAAAAATTATTGGAGCAGAACGAAATTTACCGAAGTTTGCAAAATGAATATCCAATGCATGCATACCCGGCTCCATTTTCTCTTTATCTAATTTATTTATTCCAATTTCAGGAAAAAAATCTGGAACTTCTGAAGTCTGGATTTCAATTATATCTATTTTCTGCCCACCCTCATAATCTAGGGTTATTTCAACTTGGTTAAGTTTATTAGGATACAGACCTAATACTGGAACATTCAAATTTGTGTTTGAGTCTTTATAGGATTGTTCTACTGGAATATCTCCTAGGACCTTTACTGTAGCTTTGCAAGGTATATCAGATTCTATATTTAGCATTGCTGTAAGCGGTGAAATGTTATTAGGGTTTAATACAACATCGATTGTATAGTCTAATTTCGCATTGCTACATCCAGTTAGAAAAACTGAAAACAAAAGAAATGAAAAAATTATCTGATTAATTGGTGATATTTTAAAGTACATTTTATTTTAATTTTTATTACAATATACATTTATTTTTCTCTATGATAAAAAGATAATTAATACTTTTGACCTGATGCACAAGTCAGGTTTTGTAAATATTATAGGAAATCCTAATGTAGGGAAATCTACATTGATGAATTCTTTGGTTGGAGAGAAGCTTTCAATTATCACTTCTAAGGCTCAAACTACTAGACATAGAATTTTAGGTATAGTTAATGGCGAGGATTTTCAATTGGTATTATCTGATACTCCAGGAATAATTAAACCAAATTATAAGCTTCAAGCTTCAATGATGGACTTCGTAAAAACAGCTATTGATGACGCTGATATTATTGTATATATGATAGAGGCTGGAGAATCAACTTTAAAGGATGATGATCTATATAATAAGATTAAATCTTCAAATATTCCTATATTATTAATCATAAATAAAATTGATTTATCTAATCAGCAAAATATAGAAGAACAAGTTGAAAAATGGAAAGATATACTACCAGATGCAGAGATATTTCCAATTTCAGCTCTTGAAAAATTTCAAGTTGAAAATCTTCTTGAAAGATTAATTGAATTATTGCCAGAGTGCCCTCCATATTTCCCCAAGGATCAAATGACGGATAAACCTGAAAGATTTTTTGTAAATGAAATTGTTCGTGAGAAAATTCTTTTAAATTATAAAAAAGAAATTCCTTATTCTGTTGAAGTCTTAACTGAGGAATTTAAGGAGGATGAAACCATTATCAGAATTAGATCTGTAATTATGGTTGAGAGAGATAGTCAAAAAGGAATAATTATTGGCCACAAAGGTGAAGCATTAAAAAAAATAGGAATTCAAGCCAGAAAAGATTTAGAGAGCTTTTTTGGAAAACAAATTCACATAGCACTATTTGTAAAGGTGAATAAAAATTGGAGAAATAATCAAAATCAATTAAAGAGATTTGGATACAAATAAATTTTTTTTTACTCTAATTTTAACCTTACATTTGCACACATTTTAATATTTTGAGTAATATAATTGCAATAGTGGGAAGGCCTAATGTTGGCAAGTCTACATTGTTTAACAGGCTTGTTAAGCAAAGGGAAGCTATTGTTGATTCTATTAGTGGAGTTACTAGAGATAGGCATTATGGTAAAGGAGATTGGAATGGAAAAGAGTTTTCATTAATAGACACTGG
>CAZBCJ010000122.1:0-2797 GCA_964490545.1 uncultured Flavobacteriaceae bacterium
CATTACATCAGATATTCGTAATAATTCAGAATCTATTTAGCTTTTTCCTTTTACTACATTCATTCTAGTAGTATTTCCTCCAGAAGTTAAAAAACCTACTTTTTTAACTGTATTTTTCACAGATATAAATATATGATAAAACTAATAAACTTATATTTAGTTTTTATATAAGTTTTTAATTTATTTTGCATTATTAAATTGTATCTAATTATATTAATTTTCTAATTGAAAGAACATAGTATATATACCCTTGGAATTGAAACTTCTTGCGATGATACTGCAGCATCTATATTATTGAATAACAAAGTGTTAAGTAATGTTATCTCAAGTCAAGATATACATAGATTATATGGAGGTGTTGTTCCAGAATTAGCTTCTAGAGAACATCAGAAATTAATTACTCCAATTGTTAATGAGGCCATTATTAAATCTGGAATAAATAAGAATCAAATAAATTCAGTTGCTTTTACTAGGGGCCCTGGCCTACTTGGGTCATTGTTGGTTGGAACTTCTTTCGCAAAATCACTTTCTATTGGATTAGATGTGCCTTTAATAGAAATAAATCATATGCAGGCACATATTCTGTCTATTTTTATAGAAAGTGATCAAAAACCGCCTAATTTCCCATTTCTTGCATTAACTGTTTCAGGTGGACATACTCAGCTTGTAATTGTAAAAGATTATTTTGAAATGGAAGAAATTGGCAAAACATTAGATGATGCTGCAGGAGAGGCTTTTGATAAGTCTGGAAAGGTTATAGGTCTTGACTATCCTTCTGGCCCAATAATAGATAAACTATCAAAAAAAGGTGATCCACATGCTTTTAAATTTACAAAACCGAAAGTAGAAGGACTTGATTTTAGCTTTTCTGGGCTAAAAACAGGTTTTATTAACTTTATTAAAAAAGAATCTTTAGCTAATGAAAATTTTATAAAGAATAGACTTAATGATATATGCGCTTCAATTCAAAATACAATAATCGACATATTGATTGAAAAAATTGTAAGTGCAGTTGAAATTACTCAAATAAAAGACATTGTGATATGTGGAGGTGTCTCTGCAAATTCAATGTTAAGAAAAAAAATAATCTCTCTAGGAAGAGATAACAAATGGAAAGTATATTTTCCTGAAATTCATTATTCTACAGATAATGCTGCGATGATAGCTGTTGCAGGATATTTAAAATATAAAGAATCAATAACATCAGATTTATCTTGTTCTGCAAATGCTCGATATAAAATATAATTCAATGCAAATATTCTATCATTCAGAAATAAATGTTAATGATAACGATCTTATTATATCAGATTCAGAACATCACCATTTAAATAAAGTTTTAAGAAAAAAAATAAATGATAAGGTTTATTTAACTAATGGGAATGGCTATTTATTTGAGGCAACAATCAATAATATCAATTCAAAATCTACTCATCTAAAAATTATAAATTCAAATAAAAAAAAATCAATGGATTATAGCTTGCATATTGCAATTGCTCCAACAAAGAAAATCGACAGATTTGAATGGTTTTTAGAGAAGGCCATTGAAATAGGAGTTTCTTCAATAACACCATTAATTTGTAAATATAACGAGAGAAAATCCTTAAATTATACAAGATTAAATAAAATTGGAGTATCTGCAATGAAGCAATCACTCCAAACATATTTACCTAAAATTGAACCAATTGTTAGCATTAAAGAATTTATTGAATCCAGCCAATGCAAACAAAAGTTTATAGCGCATTGCTAAAGTTCCAAAAAAGTAAACCTATCAAAGATTATTAAAAGGAAAACAAACTCAAGCATCATTATTGGCCCTGAAGGAGGTTTTACAGATGATGAAATCAATTTAGCAATGGATTATAATTTTATTCCTGTATCATTGGGGAATAATAGGCTAAGAACTGAAACTGCGGGAATAGCATCTTGTCAAACATTCTCTGATGTTAATAATAAATAATAATATTAAATTTATAGTATGAAATTAGATCAATTAACTCAATCTATCTTAAAATCTATTTTAACATTAGCATGTATTACATTGTTTTTGATCTTTTTAATTAAGGTGAAGGTTGTAATAATCTACATCCTTGTCTCTATGGTATTGACGTTAATATTTAGCCCATTTTCATCATTTCTTAAATCAAAACTTAAATTTAATAATCTGTTTTCATCAATAACATCATTATTACTTCTTCTTGTTGTAATTATGACATTAATAGGATCATTTATACCATTAATCATTGAACAGAGCAAAAATCTATCACTTTTAAATAATAGTGAATTAAAATCTAATATTGAAAGTTTAATTATTAGTATAAACAATTATTTTGAATCAAACAGTCTTACTGTGTTTGATTTTTTAACTGAATTCACACTATTGTCTGATATTGATTTTGCCTTTATTCCGAAACTATTAAATTATATTATTTCTGAAGTCGGCAGCATAGGTGTAGGGCTATTATCTATACTATTTATAACATTCTTTTTTATTAAGGATGGGAATGAGATATTAACTAGAATTAATGGTGTCCTGCCTAAGAAAATTAGAAAAAACTTCTTATCCTCTATCTCAAAAATTAAATTATTACTGTCAAGATATTTCATTGGCATCTCAGTACAAATCACTGCATTATTTATACTATATTCAATAATGCTCTCAGTAATTGGAGTGAATAATGCGCTTGTAATAGCTTTCTTATGCGCAATACTAAACATTATACAATACAAAATAACAACATAAAAAAGATGGCACAAAATCTAAAGGTATCAAGTATCCAATTAATATTCATTTTGAAAA
>CAZBCJ010000123.1:0-2612 GCA_964490545.1 uncultured Flavobacteriaceae bacterium
TAATTATATTAGGAATTAGAAGAGGAGCTTTTTCAAATGAAGCAGGTATAGGTATGGCCCCGATGGCACATGGAGCAGCAAAAACAAACTCTCCAATAAGAGAAGGTTTAGTTGCTATGCTAGGCCCCGCAATTGATACCTTGTTTGTTTGTACATTAACTGCATTAGCAATTTTAATAACCGGAGTATGGGAAACAGACTTAAATGGAGTTACATTAACTGCGGCTGCATTTAATAATTCTCTTCCATTTTTTGGAAAGTATTTACTATTAGTGTGTGTTATTGTTTTTAGTGTCTCATCATTATTTACATACTCGTATTATGGGACCAAGTGTTTGTCATTTTTAATAGGAGAAAGAAATAAAAGATATTATAATTATATTTATATAATTAGCATTATGCTAGGTGCTACAACATCACTAAGCCTAATGATTAATTTGATTGACACGTTTTTTGCTTTAATGGCTATACCAACAATGTTGGCAACCATCATTTTAGCACCAAAAGTTGTTGAAGCCCTAAATAACTATAAAATTTGAATAACAAAGAAAAACAAATTAAATATTGGAGAACAAACATACGCTATGTTTTAATTCTGTTGTTTTTTTGGTTTATGGTTTCATTTGGTGCTGGAATTATATTTAAAGACTTCTTAAATAATTTCAAAATAGGCGGATTTAAACTTGGATTTTGGTTTGCCCAACAAGGGTCAATATTTCTATTTGTAGTCATAATATTTATATATGTCTATTTGATGAATAAATTGGATAAGAAATATGGATATGATAAATAATTTAAATCTATTTATGGATTTAAATGTTCAAGAATGGACATATCTAATAGTAGGTATTACTTTTTCAATTTATATAGCTATTGCTATTTGGTCTAGAGTAAAATCAACAAAAGATTTTTATGTGGCGGGTGCTGATGTTAGTCCTTTGGCTAATGGGATGGCTACTGCTGCAGATTGGATGAGTGCGGCATCTTTTATATCAATGGCAGGAATAATTTCTTTTGCTGGTTATGATGGAGCTGTTTATCTAATGGGTTGGACTGGTGGATATGTTCTGCTAGCATTGCTTTTAGCTCCGTATTTGAGAAAGTTTGGAAAATTCACTGTACCAGATTTTATAGGTGACAGGTATTACTCAAATGCTGCAAGAATTGTTGCTGTAATATGTGCTTTGTTAGTGTCCTTTACATATGTAGCTGGACAAATGAGGGGAGTGGGAATTGTTTTTTCAAGATTTTTAGAAGTTGAAATTAATACAGGAGTAATTATAGGAATGATAATTGTTTTATTTTATGCTGTTTTAGGAGGAATGAAAGGAATTACATATACACAAGTTGCTCAATACTGCATTTTAATCTTTGCATTTATGGTTCCTGCAATTTTCATCTCTATACAGATGACAGGGAACCCTATTCCTCAACTAGGATTTGGAGGTGAATCAGTTGAAGGAGGATATCTTCTAGACAAATTAGATGGTTTAAATGAACAATTAGGATTTAACCAATATACAGATAACACAAAACCATTAATAGATGTTTTTGCTATTACCTTTGCTTTGATGGTAGGTACAGCCGGTCTTCCACATGTAATAATTAGGTTTTTTACAGTTAAAAAAGTTTCAGATGCAAGAAAATCTGCAGGAATTGCATTACTTCTAATAGCAGTGCTGTATACAACTGCTCCTGCTGTAGCTGTTTTTGCTAGAACAAATATGATTGAAACTTTATCAAATGTTGAATATTCAAATGTTCCAAGTTGGTTTAAAAATTGGGAAACAACTGGTTTAATAAGTTTTGATGATAAAAATTTAGATGGGAAAATCCAATATTTAGCAGATAAATCAACTAATGAGCTTATTGTTGATAGAGATATAATGGTTTTAGCAAACCCAGAGATCGCAAAATTACCAAATTGGGTTATTGCTCTTGTTGCTGCGGGAGGTCTTGCAGCTGCTTTATCAACTGCAGCAGGACTGTTATTGGTTATTTCTTCATCCATATCCCACGATTTGTTAAAAAGAGTTATAATACCTTCTATTTCAGAAAAACAAGAGCTACTTGCAGCGAGACTATCTGCTTTTGCTGCAGTATGTGTTGCCGGATACTTTGGTATTAATCCACCTGGATTTGTTGCTGCTACTGTTGCTTTAGCATTTGGGCTTGCTGCTGCATCATTTTTTCCAGCAATTATTTTAGGTATTTTCTATAAAAAAATGAATAAAGAAGGGGCGGTTTCAGGAATGATTGCAGGAACTTTGTTAATGCTATACTACATGATAAAATACAAACTAGGATGGTTTGATGATGAATTACCTAGTTCTGATCATTGGTGGTTTAAAATATCTCCTGAAGGGTTTGGAACTATTGCAATGTTTGTTAATTTTATTGTATCGATAATTGTAATGAAATTCACTTCTGAACCACCAAATGAAATAAAGAAGATTGTTGAGAGGATTAGAATTCCATCAGAATAAACTATTTATGGATAAATATAATATTTCAACTAAGGATCAGTATAATTCAATATATAAAGATTCAATTACTAATCCTGAAGAGTTTTGGTCTGAAATAGCAGCAAAAAATTTTGTTTGGAAAAATAA
>CAZBCJ010000124.1:0-2579 GCA_964490545.1 uncultured Flavobacteriaceae bacterium
GGTATAACATATGAAGTTGAGATTGATGAACAAACTGGTTTTCAAGAAAAGGTAATAATTGAATCTAGAAATAAAAAGATAATACCAACAATTCACGTAAAAAACAAAAAAGATCAAATAATTAGATCTTATAATTTACCTGTTGGAGCTCATTTGATGATAGATGATAACGTATTAGTAGACCTTGGAAAAATATTAGTTAAGATACCTAGAAAATCAGCTAAAACAGGTGATATTACAGGTGGTCTTCCTAGAGTTACAGAATTGTTTGAAGCTAGAAATCCGTCCAATCCTGCTGTAGTTAGTGAAGTTGATGGCGTTGTTTCTTTTGGAAAAATCAAGCGTGGTAATAGAGAAATTATTATTGAATCTAAAACTGGTGAAATAAGAAAATATCTGATTAAGCTTTCTAATCAAATCCTTGTACAGGAAAATGACTATGTAAAGGCAGGAACTCCTATGTCTGAAGGATCTACAACTCCAAATGATATATTGAATATTAAAGGACCTTCTGCTGTTCAACAATATTTAGTAAATGAGGTTCAGGAAGTATATAGACTCCAAGGTGTAAAAATTAATGATAAACACTTTGAGGTGGTTGTAAGACAAATGATGAGAAAAGTAAAAATTCAGGATTCAGGTGATACTATTTTCTTAGAAGATCAATTAGTTCATAAATCTGACTTTATTGATGAAAATGACACTATATATGGTAAAAAATTAGTCGAGGATTCGGGTGATTCAGATAATTATAAAGTAGGACAAATAATATCTAGCAGAGAATTTAGAGATGAGAATTCAATACTAAAAAGAGAAGATAAGAAAGAGTTGCTTGCACGAAATGCAGAACCAGCAACTGCAACACCTATTTTACAAGGTATCACAAAAGCTTCACTTCAAACAAAATCATTTATTTCAGCTGCATCATTCCAGGAAACAACAAAAGTACTTAATGAATCAGCTGTAAATGCTAGGGTTGATAATCTTGATGGACTCAAGGAAAATGTAATTGTAGGTCATAAGATTCCTGCAGGTACAGGTCTTAGAAAATATGATGATATATTAGTAGGTTCAAATGAAACATATAATGAATTAACTGATTCTAAGCTTGAATCTGAGGAGGAAGAAGTTAACATTAATTAATAAAGAAAATTATGAGTACAGCAAAAAAAAATTCAAAACAAAAAATCAATATTGAAATTGATGAAAAAGTTTCTGAAGGTATTTATTCCAATCTTGCAATTATAAATCATTCAGTTTCAGAATTTGTAATTGATTTTATTTCTATAATGCCAGGTACTCCCAAGAATAAAGTAAAGTCTAGAATTATTATCACACCTCAACATGCAAAAAAATTATCAAATGCATTAAATGATAATATTAAGAGATTTGAAGAGAATTTTGGGTCTATCAAGGATTATGAGAACCCTAATATCCAACTAAATTTTGGTCCTGCAGGAAAAGCTTAACGTATTGGTTATTAAATTTTCTTTGGTATTTTTGTCATATTATGATTGATGACTGTGTTATTCTTGTCGATAGAAATGACAAAAAGATAGGTTTAATGCCAAAAATGGAAGCTCATAAAAAAGGAGCTTTGCATCGGGCTTTTTCAGTTTTTATTTTCAATAACAAGAACGAATTAATGCTTCAAAAAAGAAATAAAAACAAATATCATTCTCCTAGCTTATGGACAAATACTTGTTGTAGTCATCAAAGGGATGAGGAATCTAATACTGGTGCCGGCAAAAGAAGACTTTTAGAAGAAATGGGTTTCTGTGTTGAATTAAATGTGATTGGCTCATTCATATATAATATTGAATTTGACAATGGATTAATCGAACATGAATTAGATCATATATTAGTTGGAAAATACAATGGTAATGTTAAAATGAATACTGATGAGGTAGACGACTGGAAATGGTTGAGTTTAGATAATATTAAAGATGATATAAAAATAAGGCCTGAAAATTATACTGAGTGGTTTAAAATAATTATAGAAGATTATTACAATAAGTTAAAAAATTTATAAATGGAATTAACAGTTAGTAGAAAAGCACATTTTAATGCAGCTCATAGACTTTTTAATAATGAGTGGTCAAAGGAGAAGAATTATGATGTCTTTGGAAAGTGTAATAATCCAAACTTTCATGGACATAACTATGAGTTAATTGTAAGCGTAACTGGTGAAATTGATTCTGATACTGGATATGTTATTGATATGACATTATTAAAAAGAATTATTAAGGAAGAAGTAGAAGATAATTTAGATCATAAAAATCTCAATTTAGATGTAAATGAATTTAAATCAATAAATCCTACAGCTGAGAATATTTGTATTTATATATATAATAAAATTAAAGCTAAAATAGATTTAAACTTAAGTTTGGAAATAACACTTTATGAGACCCCAAGAAATTTTGTAAAATATTCTGGCAGTGAAAGCTAATATAGATATATATAACCAAGTAAAAGAAGATATAGACTCATTAGGATTTAATGTTATAGACTTTGATTTTGATAGGCCTTGGGGAGGATTTCTAGTGATTGATAAGAAGCAGAAACCATTATTTATATCT
>CAZBCJ010000125.1:0-2527 GCA_964490545.1 uncultured Flavobacteriaceae bacterium
GCTCAACTAGATGAGAAAAACGTTCAATTCGAAGGTTCTGATGAAGCCATTAATTGGAGTGCCGAAAAGGGTCATGACAAAACAATGGGTGCAAGACCAATGCAAAGGCTGATTCAAGAAAAAATAAAAAAACCTTTAGCGGAAGAGATATTATTTGGAAAGTTTTCTTCACAGGGGGGAATAGCTTATGTTGATCAAGAGGATGGAGAACTGGTTTTGAATCTAGAATATTTAACTCAAGAAAAAAATAAAGTAACTTAAATAAATTTTAACTTTCTCTGAAAACAATCCTTCCTTTAGAAAGATCATAGGGTGTTATCTCAAGTTTAACTTTGTCTCCCGTTAAAATTCTTATGTAATTTTTTCTCATTCGACCAGAAATATGAGCAGTTACAACATGATCATTTTCTAATTTAACTCTAAAAGTTGTATTAGGTAGAGTTTCAATCACTTCTCCTTCCATCTCAATTAGATCTTGTTTTACCATAGGATGATGATTTTGCCTGAGGCATAAGAATTAATCAAAAAAGTATTTTAATTAGGAAATAATTTTTTTCTTAATCAAGTCCTTTATCTTAGTTTTATTATAGTTACACCAAGATATTAAAGTTTCAGAAGTATGCTGTCCAAGGCGTGGGGGAGGGGAGAAAAAATCTTCATTAGTCATGGACATTTTTACAGGGTTTCCAGGCATTTTAACTTTACCCCCATCAGGATGGTTAACTTCTACAATCATTTTTCTATATAAAACCTGTTCATCTGAAATAGCTTTGCTAAAGCTATTAATTGGACCACATGGAACTCTAGCTTCTTGTAGTTTCTTTAACCAATAATCTGTTGTTTCTACCTTTAACCTTTTATTTAAAAGGGCTTCTATAAACTTTTGGTTTCTTAATCTCCCCATTGGATCATCAAATTTAGTGTTATTAAATTTCTCTATACAAACTACGTCTTTTAAAGAATTCCAGAATTCATTAGTTATCACTGCAATTACTATAAATCCATCTTTTGTAGTAAAGCTATTAAAGGGCACATGGGCAAAATGAGCATTACCTATTGGTGTAGGATCCAACCCAGATAATGTGTGCATAGTTATCATATAAGTAAGAAGAGAAATCTGCACATCTAAAAGAGAAATATCTATATGCTGTCCTTTACCTATCTTTTCTCTTGCTATTAAGCTAGATAAAATTCCTATAACCCCATATAAACCTCCACCTAAATCTGCTATTGGAATACCTGACCTTACTGTGTTAGAAGAATCTTTACCTGTTATAGACATTCCACCACTAAAACCTTGAATAATATTGTCGTAAGCTGGTCTTTGATGATTTGGTCCTGATTCTCCAAAACCAGTTATTGAACAAGTGATAATTGATGGATTAATTTTTGAAAGATGAAAATAATCAATTTTTAGCTTTTTAATTACTCCAGCACTAAAGTTATTAATGACTACATCAGTTTTGGCAACAAGATCATAAAATACTTTTAGACCATCTTTATTTTTAAGATCAATAGCTACGCTTTTTTTATTTCTATTAAGAGTTAAGAAATATGCCCCAAATCCTTTAAAGGAATAATTAGAATCATTGGAAAGCAATGATCTAGTCATTTCTCCTGTATGAAGAGGTTCTATTTTAATTACCTCAGCCCCTAAATCAGCTAAAACCATTCCAGCATGAGGTCCAGCTAACATATGTGTAAGATCAATTACTTTTATTCCTTCTAATGGTTTCATTTTAATAATAGATACTTAATAAGAAGGGCAATTAATATGATATTTGTTATTTAACATAACATATATTATACGAATAAGAATATACCTCATGTAGTATTAGTATAATCAAATTTAGAGAATATATAGTATGTTTTAACATTATCTAGTAACCCTCTTTCTCAAGTTATATAGTCTTATTTCTATGAATTATGGGTTATTGATGCAATATTTATTGATTGATTTAAATAAAAAAAGGACCTTCTTAATACCCTTTTTTATTTAAGAATAATCAAGATAACTGTTCAGGTTTTTTTACCACTTTATAACCTTCATCTATCTGTTTTATTTCTTTCCTTAGAAGTATTAAAGCTATTAGATTAGGAATAGTAGCTATGGGACCAATAACAGTAGCTATATCCCAAATTATCTTTGTATCTACTACAGCAGCTACAAAAAATGCACCAACGTAAACGATTCTATAATAAAGTATCCAGCCTTCACCGAATAAATGGGCAGTAGCTCTATCGCCATAATAAGACCAAGCTATAACTGTAGAAAAAGCAAATAGCAAAAGGCCAAAAGCAACAATATATTGACCATATTCACCAAAAACGCTTTTAGTAAAGGCTTTGCCTGTTAAATCAGCAGATCTTAACAATGACTTCCCTTCAATAATAAAGTCTCCAGGGTTGATAATTTTTCCTTCTTCTACTGTTATAACGCCTGAAAATTTTTGGTTAGTATCACTGGTTATGTAAGTTGTTTCTTCTGCAAAGGAACGATTGTGCATTAAAGTTACATCTTCAGAAG
>CAZBCJ010000126.1:0-2511 GCA_964490545.1 uncultured Flavobacteriaceae bacterium
TATTTTGATATAAAAACAGGATAATTCCACTGAAATCTATAATTAAGTTCATCTTGTCTTGTTCCTTCAGTTAGGTGTACATAAGGTGTTCTTTGATACTCTTCACCAGTCTCTAAATTTTTATACGAAAATTCTCCACTATAGCCAGTTGAGTAAATTATATTTGAATTTGTTGGGTGCACAGCAATATCAGAGCATTCTGTTCCGCCAGCATTAAACCAATTTTCAAAGGGTGTAAGTGAAGGAATGCCTCTGCTGGGAATAGATATAGTAGAATTGTCCTGTTGTCCAGCATACATTCTAAATGGAAACTGATTATCAACAGTTAACCTATAAAATTCGGATGTAGGTTGGTTATACTGCATTGACCATGTTTCACCACCATTTAATGATACATTAGCACCACCATCATTACAATTAATCATTATTTCAGTGTTATTTGGGTTAATCCACACACCATGATTATCACCATGTGGTGTCCTTATTCTCTCATCAAATGTTTTACCTCCATCAATAGATTTGTAAAAACCAGTATTTGATGCGTATATAATATTTTCATTTTTTGGGTCAGCTGTTATATGCGAATAGTACCATCCTCTTTGTCTTAATTTATGATCTCTGTTTATTCTTTTCCATGACTTGCCACCATCATCTGATCTGTAAAGACCACCTTCTTCTTCTTTTTCTGCTTGAATCATGGCCCACAAACGTTTAGAATTTACTGGAGAATACTCTACTTCAATTTTTCCAGTTAATCCCTTAGGAAGCCCCTCAGAGAGTCTTTTCCATGATTCGCCACCGTCTTTAGACATAAAAACACCACCTTCATCACTTCCATCTACTAATGTCCATGGTTTTCTTTGGACTGTCCAGAAAGATGCTAATAATTCATTTTCATTATTAGGGTTTATTTCTACGTCTCTGGCTCCAGTTTTATTACTAATGTAATGGACTCTTTTCCATGTTTTACCTCCATCTAACGTCTTATATACTCCTCTTTCCTCATTTTTTCCAAATATATTACCTAATACAGCTACATATACAATGTCAGCGTTTTTTGGATGAATTTCTATTTTTCCAATTAATCCAGCTTTAGGTAGACCAATAAACTCCCAATTTTCACCAAAATCAAGAGACTTGTACATACCATTTCCAGTAGATATGTTACCTCTTGGATCTGCTGATCCAGTTCCTACATAAACTACATTTTTGTCAGATGGGGCTACTGCTACAGCACCTATAGAACCTACCTTTATTTGTCCGTCAGATACGTTTTTCCATGTATTTCCAGCATCAGTAGTCTTCCAAACTCCGCCTCCAGTAGTGCCCATAAAAAATGTGTAAGGTTCAGAATTTACTCCGCAAACAGTCGTTGAGCGTCCTCCACGCGTTGGTCCAACAAAACTCCATTCTAAACTCTCATAAAGCTCTTCAGTTGAAAAACTTTGAGCTTTGGAGAAATTATTCGAAAAAATTACAAAAAAAATGAGGTAGGGTATGGTTAATGTTCTTTTCATGTTTTGAGTTTTTTATTTCAATATACTTAAGATCTTTTAATATTATATATTTTCCTTTTTTTTTCTCTATTTTTTCATTTTAGATAAATCTAAAATTTTTATTATAAATACTTATAAATCAAGTCTTTATATATTAAAATATAAACAATTAATATAAATAAATAATTAATAAATTTTCTTGATATAAAATCATAGTTTTAGTATGCAATTAATCTAGGCAATAAATTTTTTGATACTATAAGATAAGAGATTGAATAAATAATCTTTATATTCATATATGATCAGAGAAAACTGGGGAAGTAGATTTGGTTTTATAATGGCAACAGCAGGTTTTGCCATTGGAATGGGTAATATTTGGCGTTTTCCGTACATTGTTGGTGAGAGTGGAGGTGGTGCATTTATAATCGTATACTTAATTTTAACCGCTATAATTGGTGTTCCATTACTTACAGCTGAGATTAGTTTGGGTAGAAAAGCTCAATTGACACCATTAGAAGGCATGAAAAAGCTTTCTTCACCTAAATCATTTTGGAATATCTTAGGATGGGTTGAAATACTTACAACGATAATAATTCTTGGATTTTACCTTATGATAATGTCATGGGTAACTATTTATCTTAAAGAATATATCACTGGAGAGGCTTTTTTATACACTTCTGAGACAATTCAGACCCATTTTAACGATATACAGAGAGATCCTTACAGTTTAATCATTTATTGTGCTTTAATTTCTTTAATTATGGCTATAGTAGCTGCAAGAGGTCTTCAGGGTGGAGTAGAGTTAGTATCTAAAATTTTTATGCCTGTACTTCTTGTAATGTTTGTTTTACTTGCATTTGGATCAAATACGTTTGAGGGATCTTCAGAGGGTCTTTGGTGGTATCTAACACCTAATTTCTCAAAAATAACTTTTAGTGTAATTCTTTCAGCATTAGGTCAGATATTTTTTTCCATAGGAATAGCGTTAACAGCTGGTTTTGTATTTGGGAGCTAT
>CAZBCJ010000127.1:0-2448 GCA_964490545.1 uncultured Flavobacteriaceae bacterium
TTTGATTTTTAGTTGTTGAATTTGATTCCTTAAATAACTAAACCTAGTAAAACTAGAAAAAAGTATGGAAAACAAACCAATATAAAGAAGTATATAGCCTATATAAGTTATAGTGGTGCCCCAAAAATCATGATTTACAGATAAAATTGTCCCTTTTTCATCTGGATCAAATGATGCTTGAAAGAAGCGATATCCCTTATAATTCAAAATGTTGTTCATAAAAATCCTGTAATCAAAACTCTCCTCATCTATTACAGTAACTTCACTTGCAAAAGCAGAATAACTTTTCTCAGTCCCAGGATATTTTTCAGCAATAAAATCATTTAGCTTAACACTAAAAGGAAGTTCATAAACTTTAGAACCATATTTTAGAAGAAGATCCAAATTTCCTAGTTCAATTTTTTTGAATTGATTATTAGTGCCTTTTCCTCCTAGAACCTTCACTAATTTTGTTTCACTTGAAGTTGATATCTTGATCTCTATTGCATCTTGATCAGATTTTAAAAGCTCTGACTTTTTTACAATATCAAAAACACCTTTAATTACTGGTTTAGGAAAAACAATTGATTGATTATTTATAACATACCTTGACCTAAGTTTAAGTGGCTCTTTTTGGTTTTTATTTAATTTACCAACATCCATAGTTGCCATAACCATATATTCTGCTTCATAAGGAGATTCAATAAAAATTCCATTATCATCAAAAGTTATATTTATAGCACCTTCAACATAGTTGTTTAATGTATAAAGGGTATTATGAAGACTTTGGACTGTTCCTGCCTTTAAAAAATGATTATGAGGCATACCTCCAGTTGATTCAACAATCTTTAGATAATACTCTCCATTTTCATCATATACAACATCCTCCTCTGCTCCCTTTATAAAATCTGTTAATTCTATAGAAATAGGGGTATTTTCATAATCAGTACTATGTCTAAATTTATTGTTTAATCTATGTGAAAAATCAACATGCTCTTCAATCACTCTTCTAACTATTTGACCGTTTATTTCATAATCACCATCTATATATACAGTTAAATAGGTTTTTTGTGATATAAAGCTGTTCTCCACATTACCTTCCCTTATACTCATCACACCTTCATAACCAACATATCTAGTTAAAAAAGCACCAAACAAAATAAAAATCCATGATAAGTGCAAGATTAAGGTAGCCCACTTTCTTTTGGATAATAAATCATATCTATAAATATTGCCTATAAAGTTTACAACAAATAGGAGCATTATAGCTTCAAACCACCAGGTATTATAAATAATATTCCTTGAATAAGGAGTTGGTGAAGTTTCTTGACCTGCATCTAAGAAAGTTCCTATTGCCATTGCTATTGCAAAAACAATAAATAATAAACCTGTAAGTCTATTTGAGAATAATATATTTGTTACTCTTTTTAGCATTAAGTAAAAAAGAAATATTTTTGAAGGAACAAATTTAATATCATTTTCAATTAATTTCGTACTTTTTGCTCATTATTAATCAATTATGATAAAAATTATTTTGCTTGGCGCTGGTAATGTAGGTCATCATCTATCTAAAGCATTTAATAAATCCCAACAAATTGATCTAGTTCAATGGTACACTAGGGATAAAAATAAAATTATCTCAAGTGGTTTGGATACAGAGATAATAGATGATTTAGCTAATATTAAATCAGCTGATGTATATATTATTTCTATAAGTGACTCATATATTGGTGATTTATCAAAAGAACTTGATATTTCTGACAAACTTGTGGTGCATACTTCAGGTAGTTTAAACTTTACTATTCTTGACAATAAAAATAGAAGAGGTGTTTTCTATCCATTGCAAACTTTCTCAAAAAATAAGGAACTCGAAATGTCTAAAGTTCCTATATGTATTGAATCTGAAAATAATCAAGATTTGATGTTATTAGAAAAAATAGCAAAACATATTAATTGCAAATCATACAAAATAAATTATCAAGAAAGAATTACACTTCATTTAGCTGCAATTTTTTCTAATAATTTTGTGAATCATATGTTCACAATTGCTAAAGAAATTCTTGACAGTAAAAACTTAGATTTTAATATTTTAAAACCCCTTATTGACGAGACAGTAGATAAAATTCATAAATTAGATCCTGAAAATGCGCAAACTGGTCCAGCAATTAGGAATAATAATGGAATTATAATAAATCATATAAAAGCGCTAAAGAAAAAAGACCATAAAAAATTATATGAATTAATGACAAAACTAATTCAAGATAAATATGGAAAATAATTATAAAGAAGACCTAAAGAATATTTCAACTTTTATTTTTGACATTGATGGTGTACTTACTGACGGATCTCTGTTAATTGACTCTGAGGGTAATATGCTAAGAAAAATGAATGTTAAAGATGGGTATGCATTAAAAGCAGCAATTATAGGAGGTTGGAATAAATCTGACCTGAGCTATCTTTTCTGTATAA
>CAZBCJ010000128.1:0-2351 GCA_964490545.1 uncultured Flavobacteriaceae bacterium
CTACATGGAATAAAAAACCCATATTAATTAAACATTTCATTGAAGGGAAAATTAAAAATAACCTTCCAAATTATTTAATTGAATTAGTTGGAAAAGCTTTAGGAAAACTACACCAGATACCTCCTCCTAGTTATTTACCCAAAATCGTTGATTATGGACAGGAACATTTTGGATTAGTCAATCAATATGCTGCAAAATCATCTTTTGAAGATTGGCTAAGAGAAATTAAAAAATATATCCAACCCTATTTAGATATGAATCTACCTAAAGCATTAATCCATAGTGATCTTTTTTGTGATAACGTAATTGTAAGCGAGGACAAGCAAAATGTAACAATTATTGATTTTGAGGAAACAACATATTATTACCGTATTTTTGATATAGGAATGGCTATAATTGGCTCCTGTTCTGAAAGAAATGTACTGAATCAGGAAAAAATCAAATCTCTCCTCCATGGCTATTCGAAAGTAATCAAATTAACACCTGATGAAAAAAGATCCCTTCAAGCTTTTACAGTATACGCTGGCTCTTCTATGACATTTTGGAGACATAAAAACTTTAATTATGTGCACCCCAACATTGGACTAAATGATCATTATAAGGCCCTACAAATTTTGGCTAATTACGCTAAGAAAAATTCTAATTTATTTATTTATTAATTGATTAATTATTTTATCAACTCAAATGTATGATTATACTTAATTGTAAGTCTTTGATTATTAGTATAATCTAATAGGTCATCATCCTTTAAAATATTTAAAACCACAAACAACCCTGTATTTGCATCCTTCAATAAACCATACCTTGCATTGACAGATAATAAATTAGTTACATTATTATATTGAATAAGACTCTGAATAAACATTCTAGGGGTAAATGAGTAAGATAATCTTATTCCACTTATTATTGCATTTAAATCTCCAGCGTCTATATTGATATTATTACTATTCAAGAACAAAGAAGAATACAATTTATCACCAGATCTTATGTTAAGAGTTGCATTATTAAAAAATTTATTTCCACCAAAATATCTACCAATATAACTTCTACTGCTAAATGAAACTTTTTGACTTGAATTAGTCTGAACAACCAGTTGAAATTCACTATTGTTGTAATGACCCACTGGAATATTCAAATCTACAATTTTAAATTCTTCACTAACCCACTCTTTTCTAACATTATAACCTGTATGTATCTCTAATCCACTTCTCCATGCCCAATGAGTGTCTATGTGGGTATATGTTGTGACAACATTACCTTGAAAATCAAAATAGTACCTTCCTGAAATATGAGGTCTATATTCTAATAATTTGCTTTCTTCTCTCATTCTAATAATCTTGAAAATTAAAAATTCAGGTTTTTTAAATGAACTTCTTTCTAAATACCCAACTTCTGGATTAAATCCTTCTCCTACTTCAGAATATTGAGCAAGCAAATTCCACCTATTCCAATCATAATTGGCAGAAAATTTGAAAGCATGATTATTTGATTTAATTCCAGGTGTATTACTTTTTGCAACAAAACCAGATATTTTGGCTTTTTTACCAATACCCCATATTCCATCAACTGCAAAAACACCATTATAATCATCAGAAGAATTACCTAAAGATGATCTGCCTATATAGGCTCCTCCAACAGAAGACCTGGAATTTTTAAAATTATGATTTATTCTAACCGCATTATAATTATTTCGGTTGATATCTTTAATACTATCAGTGAACATAGATAATAAACCAACATTTGTTTGACCTATCTTTCCAGACAATCTACCCCCTCCTATTATAGGAACCATAGAACCCTCATCTGATATACCAATTCTTCTAGTAAAAAATAAATCTATTTCTCCAGGACTTCCAATTGAAAATTGTCCTGCATTTTCTAAAAAGAAAGCTCTTTTCTCAGGATAAAATAAATTGAAACGATCAAGATTGACCTGTTGTTGATCAACTTCTACTTGAGCAAAATCAGTATTATATGTTAAATCAAGAGTTAAAGCAGGTGTTATACTATATTTAACATCAGCACCAAATTCATAATCTGCAGAATTATCATTGATCGCCTTATTTCTAGTTGCCTGAGTTAGAACATAAGGAAGAAGTTTTAAATTTCCAGGATTTTTTAAGTTTAAACCATGCATCTTTCCTGCTAAGGAGACTCTTTTAATACTAAATCCAAAACCTACAGGCAAAGGAGCCCAAAATGACACTTCATTGGTTTTACTAATATTTCTTTGAAAATTTAATCCCCATGTCTTGTTATTACCTGGATTGAACCTTATAGAATTAAATGGAATTGAAAATTCCGCACTCCATCCGTAGTCAGCAACTTTTGTTTTAACAACCCAAGAAGCA
>CAZBCJ010000129.1:0-2062 GCA_964490545.1 uncultured Flavobacteriaceae bacterium
CTATATACTTGCCCTAACTCAAGACCAACAGCGCCTCCTCCAACTACAATCAAATGTTTAGGAACTTCCTTTAGGATAAGCGCCTCAGTTGAAGTAATAATTCTTTCTTTATCTATCTTAGCAAATGGAAGTTCAGAAGGCTTGCTTCCAGTAGCTATAATGATATTTTTAGAATTTATTGTTTCAATAACTTTTCCGTCAACAGTTA
Organism: uncultured Flavobacteriaceae bacterium; assembly: GCA_964490545.1. Taxonomy (GTDB): domain Bacteria; phylum Bacteroidota; class Bacteroidia; order Flavobacteriales; family Flavobacteriaceae. The sequence goes on from CAZBCJ010000129.1 coordinate 209, forward strand.
AATCAACATTATTTTTGTCTTTAAATGATCCTATGCCTTTAAATACTTTTATCTTATTTTTTTTCATAAGAAAATCAATGCCTTTTGTGGTTTGATCCACCACAGCTTGCTTCCTGCTTATCATTTTAGATAGATCAAAATTAATCTCACCTTTAATATTTATTCCATGTTCTGGAAACTTTTTAATAGCATCTTCATAGTGATGAGATGAGTCTAATAGTGATTTGCTTGGAATACATCCAACATTTAGGCATGTCCCTCCCATAGTAGAATATTTCTCTATAATAGCAGTTTTCATGCCTAGCTGCGATGATCTTATTGCAGCAACATATCCGCCAGGGCCAGACCCAATTACTAATACATCAAATGATTCCATAAAAGTATTGTTTTAAAGAATTATCAAAAATACAAATGTTTTATTTCTGATCAATGAAAATTTTCTAATTAATATTTTTCATTTTAATTTAAATATAATTTTAATGCATATATTGTATAAGTAGATAGTATTGTTCATGAAATCTAAACCTGCAGACAAAATTCAAGATTTGCAATTTTTTGGAGAATTTGGCGGTGTAAATCCTTCAGTATCTGACTCTTCAACATATACTTTTTTATCAGCTAAATCTATGTCTGAAACTTTTGAGGGGAATACAGATGGTTGTTATTTATATTCAAGAAATTCATCGCCTAGTAATCTATATTTAGAAGAAGCTTTAGCAGCCATGGAAGAAACAGAATCTGCTAACGTTTTTTCTTCTGGAATGGCAGCTATAACCTCATCTATTTTGCAGATATGCAAGTCAAATGATCATATAATTTCTAGTAGGACTGTTTACGGTGGGACTTATACTTTTCTAAAAAACTTTACTCCAAAATTTAATATTAAAACAAGTTTTGTAGATACATCTAAGCCTGATGAAATAATTAAAGCAATTACTAGCAAAACTAAAATTATCTATTGTGAAGTAGTTAGCAATCCCTTGCTTGATATATCTGATATAAAATCCATTGCTGAAATAGCAAAAAAAAATAATATAAAATTAGTTGTAGATAACACCTTTTCTCCACTTTCTGTTACCCCTTCAAAACTTGGGGCAGATATTGTAATTCATAGTATCACAAAATTTATCAATGGGACTAGTGATACTATAGCTGGAGTAGTTTGTAGTAAAAAAGAATTTATTGATCAACTTAGAGATATTAATGATGGATCTTTTATGTTGCTTGGATCAACAATGGACAGCTTAAGATCTTCTTCTGTCTTGAAGAATTTAAGGACGTTACATGTTAGGATAAAAAAACATAGTGAAAATGCTCATTATTTAGCTAAAATGTTTAAAAAGGATGGTGTAAAAACTGTCTATCCAGGCCTACAAGAGCATCCTTCTCATAAACTTTATAAAATGATTATTAACAAAGAATATGGTTTTGGAGGAATGTTAACTATTGATGTTGGAACTTTAAAAAAAGCAAACAAATTAATGGAGAAAATGCAGAAAAATAACATAGGTTATCTTGCAGTTAGTTTGGGTTTTTATAAAACCTTATTTTGTGCTCCAGGATCATCTACTTCATCCGAGATTTCTGAGACTGAACAGAAAGAAATGGGCTTAACTGAAGGTTTAATTAGATTTTCTGTTGGATTAGATAATGATATTGAAAGAACTTATAAAATCATAAGAAAATGTATGAGAGAATTAAAAATCATCTAAAAAAAGTCTAGTTTATAATTCATGGTTTATCCCAAAAATGAAATTTCACTTACCAAAGCTCTAATTCCTATCTGTGTTTTAATTTCATTGCTTGCATACAACATAATAGTATATGAAGATAAAGATTGGTTTGGGGAGAATA
>CAZBCJ010000130.1:0-1964 GCA_964490545.1 uncultured Flavobacteriaceae bacterium
ACACAAGTTGAACTAATGTGGTTAGTTCACAAAGATGCAGAGGAGGGCAAAGATTATAACATAGAAGAAATGACATGGATGTGGGATTTGACAACTATTGCTGATAAAAAAATAATTGAAAATAATCAAAAAGGAGTTCTGTCAAAAAAATATGTGCCAGGTCCTTTATCTGAAATGGAAAAAGGTCTGGAAAAATTCAAATCTTGGTATTTAAAACATTTAGAAATTTCTATATCTTAGACATTTAATAGTAAAAATTCTCTCTCCCAGGAACTAATAACTTTAAGATATGCTTGATTTTCAACTTTTCTAATTGCAGCTATAGTTCTTACAAATTTTTGATTAAATACTTCGTTAATTTGTTCATCTTTTTCAAACAAGGAGATAGCTTCCTCCATTGTTGTAGGTAATGAGCTTTGCTTTTGCCCAAATACACTTTTTTTGGTTTCTGCAGATGGCTTAATCTTATTTTTACTTCCTAAATATCCAGCAGCTAGATTTGCAGCAATTACTAAGTAAGGGTTAGTATCAGAGCCAGAAATTCTATTTTCAATACGCATACTATATTCTTCATTTGAAGGAATTCGAAATCCACATGATCTATTACCTATGCCCCAGTTTGTATTTCTAGGAGCGTCCCAAGTAGCAAATAAACGTCTATATGAATTAATATTAGGAGCATGAATTGGCATTAATTTAGGGGTGAATTCTTGCAATCCTCCAATATAATTTTTCATTAAATTAGAAATTGTATTTTTATTATTAAAAAAAATGTTTTTTTTATTTTTGGCATTAAGCAATGATTGATGTAAATGTAAAGAGCTTCCAGGTTGATTCTCAATTGGCTTTGCCATAAAAGTCGCATATAATTTATGTTTAATAGCTGCTTGTCTTAAAGTTCTCTTAAAAAGAAATACTTGGTCCGCTAATTCTAAAGGATCCCCATGTTGAAAATTAATTTCCATTTGGGCAGAACCACTTTCATGATTTATTGTATCTATTTCTATATTTTGTTGCTCACAATAATTATAAACATCTTCAAATAGATTATCAAATTCATTAACTGCATCAATTCCAAATGCTTGTTTCCCTTTTTCTTCTCTTCCAGATTGTCCTATAGGAACTTCTAGAGGATAATCTGAGTCTGGATTAGGTTTTACTAAATAAAATTCAACTTCAGGTGAAACTATTGGTTGGTAACCTAAATCATTAAATTGTTTAATTATTTTTTTAAGAACACTCCTACTAGAGTTTATTACAGTAGAGCCATTTAAATTCACTGCATCACAAATTACTTGGGCTGTGGGATCTTCATACCATGGCACATTTCTTATTGTATTAAAATCAGGCCTTAAAATGACATCAATATCTGTAGGGTTGTAGACATCATTTGGGAGATCTTCTTCTTCATTCGCATAACCTCCAGAAATTGTTTGAATAAATACTGATTGAGGCAATCTATGACTGTCATTCTCCATACCTTTTAGAAATTTATTGGAAGGAAGAATTTTACCTCTAGCAATACCTCCTAAATCAGGTACTAAACACTCAACCTCAGTAATAGAATTCTCTTTAATCCAATTTTGAAAATTTTCAGACATTATGATTATTTAAATTTGAAATATGTAATTCTTGTTTTGAAAAGGAATTACGATATTATTGTTTCATATTATTATGTTATTTAACAAAAAAAAGACCTATGAACAACATGATAATGAAAAAGAAAGTTATTATAAACATTCCGTAAATCCCTATAATTCAGAAGATTTTTTAGAAGATTATTTAGAGGTTGATATTTGTATAATTGGAGGTGGTCTAACAGGAATATCAAGTGCATTAAACTTAGCCAATAAAGGATATTCTGTAGCTTTATGTGAAGCAAGATTGATTGGCTGGGGCGCTTCAGGAAGAAATGGTGGCCAGTTAGGTAATGGAATGCGAAAAGATCAATTTTTTCTTGAAAA
>CAZBCJ010000131.1:0-1935 GCA_964490545.1 uncultured Flavobacteriaceae bacterium
ACGATTTTCTAAATATTTGCATTAGTATATTTTCAAATGAGACCCCCAGTTATATAATGCAAAATCTGTTAGATATTGAAGTAACTTTAGGAAGAGTAAGAACTAAAGAAAATACACCTGAGTCTAGAATTATAGATATAGATATCGTCTTTATCGAAGATATGGTTATAGATTCTAGTTTGCTAAGGGTGCCTCATCCAAAAATGCAAAATAGAAAATTTGTGCTAATACCATTATTAGAAATAGATCCAAAAATAAATCACCCTATTACTAAGGAAAGTATTCCGGAAATGTTAAGAAATTGCAAAGACACAAGTAAAGTTGAAAAAACTGATTTAAAAGTTCTCAATCCTAAAGAGAACATAAAAATAAGCACGTATAAATATATTGCAATAGAGGGAAATATTGGAGCTGGTAAAACTAGCTTATCAAAAAAAATAGCAATTGATTTCAATTCAAAATTAATATTAGAAAGATTTGCAGATAATCCATTTCTACCAAAATTTTATAATGATCCTGAAAGATATGCTTTTACACTTGAGATGTCTTTTTTATCTGAAAGGTATCAGCAGATTTCAGAAGATTTATCTCAGCTAAATATTTTTAATGAGCTAATAATAAGTGATTATGATATTCACAAATCACTAATTTTTTCGAAAGTAAATTTGAATGTAGACGAATTCTCTTTATATAGAAAACTTTTTTATGATATGTATAGAGAAACGCTTAAGCCAGACTTATTCGTTTTTCTAAATCAAGACATAGCTAGGCTACAGAAAAATATTAGCAAAAGAGGGAGAGACTATGAAAATAAAATTAGCAGTGAATATCTTTCAGAAATAAATTCGGAATATTTTGAATTTTTTAAATCTAGGCCAGATCTTAACATTAAGATAATAGATATAACAAACTTAGATTTTGTTGAAAATAGATTGGATTACTTATCTATTTTAGATGAAATAACTAGTTGATTTTATTATAAACATCCCATAAGACAATTCCAACTGATACTGATATATTAAATGAGTGCTTAGTCCCATACTGAGGAATTTCAATAACTTCATCACTTGCATTAATTACTTCCTGAGAGACACCATTAATCTCATTCCCAAAAACAAATGCATAATTTGCATTTTTCTCAAACTTAAAATTATTAAGAGTTGTTGCATTTTCTGCTTGTTCAATTGAAATTATCTTCAAACCAGTTTTCTTTAATGAATCTATCAGGTCTAAAATATTTTTATGATATTCCCAGTTAACTGAATCAGTACTCCCCAATGCTGTCTTATGAATATCTTTATTTGGAGGTCTTGCAGTTATTCCGCATAGATAAATTTTATCTACAAGAAAGGCATCAGCACTTCTAAATATGCTCCCAATATTATTTAGACTTCTAATGTTATCAAGAATAATTGAAATAGGGGTTTTCTTAGAGTTTTTAAATTCTTCAATTGATAATCTACTAAGCTCTATGTTTTTTAATTTCCTCATTTTTAATTATTTCTAATAATCAGTTTTTAAAAAAACAAATATTGGTTACATTAGCAAGGGCTATATTTAAGTAAAAATAATATTAATTAATAAGATTTTCTTGGAAAAAACTGTAAAAAAAGTAACTCCATTAATGAAGCAATACAATGCTATTAAAGTTAAACACCCTGATGCTATTTTGTTGTTTAGGGTTGGAGATTTTTATGAAACTTTTGGAGAGGATGCTATTAAAACATCAAAAATATTAGATATTATTTTAACAAAAAGAGGCGCTGGAAGTCAGAGTGAAACAGAGCTTGCTGGATTTCCGCACCATTCTTTAAATAACTATTTGCCTAAACTAGTTAAGGCAGGAAATAGGGTTGCTATATGTGATCAGCTTGAAGATCCAAAACTTACAAAAACTATTGTCAAAAGAGGTGTTACTGAGCTTGTTACTCCAGG
>CAZBCJ010000132.1:0-1839 GCA_964490545.1 uncultured Flavobacteriaceae bacterium
AATGTTTTTTAAAACGAAAATTATTAAAATACTAAAACATAACATCTTTAATGTTGCTTTAGCTGTATCTCTCAAGATCAGTTCATTAGTGAAATATTTAATTTTTTCATTAAGAGTTAAAATTGAAGAAGAAGATAAAAGTGAATGCTCTAAAACAAGCTTATCAAAATCAGATAAAATATTATTAATGAGTGATGCTGTTAACCATACAGAAATACCATTTAATGCAACATAAACAAAAGCAGTTGCGGTAGATAATGCAAGATATGGCCAATAATTAAAAACTAATTTAATTAGGCGTTTATAAACAGAATTTTCCATGACATTTAATTAATTATAAAGAATATATTGTCCAGTAAAGTAAATATAAGTGTATTATTATTATACCGCTATTCTTGTTTCCAAATCATTTTTTGATGACTTATTCCACCTTCATAAAAATGGTCTCCAACTGAATAAAACCCTAATTTCTTATAAAAAGAAATCACATGATCTTGAGCATGTAAATATATAACTGGCTCTGTCTTTATTTGTTCTAAAATAAACCGAACTAATTCCTTTCCTATTCCTAACCCGCGTTTTTCTTTCAAAACAGCAAAACGTTCTAATTTTATTCCATTTTCTGTTTTTCGCCATCTAGCTGTTCCAATAAATCTATTATCTATTAATGCAATTATATGTTTAGAAGTATCTTCATACTGATCTATTTCCACATCTTCAGGAACGTTTTGTTCCATAATAAATACTTTTTTACGTATTTCTCTGGCATGATCTAATTCTTCCCTTGTTGTAGCTGAACGAACTTTTATTTCCATCATACGATTTTACCTTATTCAAAATTGAAAAACAAAGATGGTTTGAATATTGGTGTTTAGTTTTTTAAAATTCAATATATGAGACATAAGAGAAAAGAGATCATTATAGTAGGTGATAGAGTATTAATTCAACCAGATACTGGTGAAAAGAAATCAGCTGCCGGATTATACTTGCCACCGAATGTTATTGAGAAGCAGGATGTTCGTGGCGGTATTGTAGTAGAAGTTGGACCTGGAATACCTGTTGGTAATCCAGATGAAATTTCTGAGGAACCTTGGAAAACAAATAATCACGGTGAGGTAAAGTATATTCCTTCTCAAGCTGAAGTTGGTGATTATGCATTATTCTTAAGTAAGGCAAGTATTGAAATAAAAGTAGAAGAACAGGACTATCTAATTCTTCATCAATCAGCTATATTAGTTTTAATTAGAGATGATCTAAGCAGTCTTACAAAATAAAAGAAATCATAAAGTAAGTAAAGTCTAGTGGGGTGTCAGCCCCATCCCAATATAGAATATAACCAAATGAACATTCTCCACCAGATAATAACTTTTTAGTAAAAATAAGGTCTAACTCATCTCCAAACTTATCTCCATTAACTGCATCAGAAAAATTGTGATAATTAATATTGAGATTTATTCCCATAAATCCTAAAAACTTAGCTTTTACATTCCATTCTTGTAATCCAATATGGCTATTATCCTTAAAACTCTTGTGTGCACTGTAATCATAATATCCATGCCATTTATGTCGAGCACCAAAAGGCTTCGCAAATCCTTCTACAATTCTAGTAGATCTATCATCTCCAGATATAAATTCATTACCAATAGATATAGAATTAACAAATGGAAGAAAATCTATTTTAGCGCCAAGGTTTACTGCTGAAAGAATACCTTCCACTTGTCCACCTGCAATTTTACCAGACTGTAACGCAGTCTCAGCTTCTAAAGTAAAAAAAAGAAAAGAAGTTTATACACGAGAACCATAAGTAATGCGGTGATAATTCTGAATAAGTAAATTATC
>CAZBCJ010000133.1:0-1735 GCA_964490545.1 uncultured Flavobacteriaceae bacterium
CTTCTCATTATTTTTCCAGACCTTGTTTTTGGTAAAGCTTCTGTAAATTGAATATTTTCTAGCTTAGCGATTGGACCAATTTTATCAGAAATTAATTTATTTATTTCATTTTTAGTATCATCAGATATAATAGCAGAGTCTTTTAAAGTAACAAACCCGTATAAAGCATTTCCTTTTATCTCATGCGGGAAACCAACAATTGCTGATTCTGCAACGTTTTTATGTTCATTTATAACATCTTCTATTGGAGCAGTTCCTAAATTGTGACCTGAAACAATTATTACATCATCTACTCTTCCAGTTATTCTGAAATTATTATTATCGTCTCTATATGCTCCATCACCAGTGAAATACATATTATTAAAAGTTGAGAAATAAGTGTCTACATATCTCTTATGATCTCCCCATATGGTTCTAGCAATTGATGGCCATGGAAATTTTATACACAACCTTCCAACAACATCATTGTCTATTATTTCATTAGATTCATTATCCATTAATACTGGCTGAACACCTATAAAGGGGCGAGTTGCAAAGGTTGGTTTCGAATCAATTATTCCAGGGATGGATGAAATTAAAATACCACCCGTTTCCGTCTGCCACCACGTATCTACTATAGGACATTTGCCCTTTCCAATATTTTTATCATACCAATTCCATGCTTCTTCATTAATTGGCTCACCAACTGTTCCTAATACTTTTAAAGAAGAAATATCTTTATCAACCGTATACTTAATTCCTTGTTTTGCAAGAGCTCTAATAGCTGTAGGGGCTGTATAAAATTGATTTACTTTATGTTTTTCAACAATATCCCAGAATCTGCCAAAATCCGGATAGCTAGGAACTCCTTCAAACATAATTGTAGTGGCACAATTTGCTAAAGGACCGTATAATATATAGCTATGACCTGTTATCCAACCAATATCTGCCGTACACCAATACACATCATCTTCTTTATATTGAAAAATGTTTTTAAAAGTGTAGGCAGTATATACCATATAACCAGCACAACTATGCACCATACCTTTAGGTTTTCCTGTAGATCCAGAAGTATATAAAATAAATAAAGGATCCTCAGCAGCCATTATTTCAGCATCACAATATTTATCTGCATTTTCAAGTAAGGGCTCTAATAAAACATCTCTCTCATCAATAAGATTAATTTTAGAATTAATTCTATTTACCACTAAAACTGTATCAACTATCTCACATTCTGTTAGAGCATCATCAACAATTCCTTTTAAATCTATAGTTTTTGCTCCTCTATAAGAACCGTCAGAAGTAATTACAACTTTTGATTCACAGTCATTTATTCTAGTGGCAAGGGCATTTGCTGAAAAACCTGCAAAAACAACTGAATGTACAGCACCAATTCTAGCACATGCAAGAACAGAAATTGCAAGCTCAGGGATCATTGGTAAGTAAATGCAAACCCTGTCCCCTTTCTTAACTCCTTTTTCCTTTAAAACATTAGACATTTTACATACTCTTTCAAACAGTGATTTGTATGTGATTTTTTCTGAAGACTCATTAGGATTATTAGGTTCAAATATTATTGCTGTTTTATTTGAATTGTCTTCTAGATGTCTATCTAGGCAGTTTTCTGTAATATTTAATTTAGCTCCTTGAAACCAATTAACTTTGGCCTTTTTAAAATCCCATTCCAAAACGGTATTCCATTTATTTTTCCAAACAAAATTTTTTGCTGCTATTTCAGACCAAAACTCTTCAGGAT
>CAZBCJ010000134.1:0-1654 GCA_964490545.1 uncultured Flavobacteriaceae bacterium
TATTTAATTTCTTCTGTATTTTCTTACATGTATCTGTCATATCAACATCGCTTTTTTCTCCCAATATTTTGCATTCGCTTAGTTGATCTTCTAATTCTTTTATGGGAAGTTCAAAATCTAAATAATTCATAAGCTGCATTTTATAAATACATATTAGTTTTAAAATTATAAAATCTAATATACATAATAACAATCATTATGTATTTTTTAAGTATTTCAAAATTTTATTTTGGTATTTAAAGTTGCTTATTTGCATTAATATATAATAGGTATATAGCTAAAGATCCAAAAACAAAATTTGGAAACCAAACTGCAATAATTGGGGAAAAATCAGATTGCTGGGCTAATACCCCAAAAACCTTGTCAAAAAATACATATGTCATAGCTACAGATATTCCAAAGGCTAAGTTAATGCCAGCTCCTCCTCTCCTTTTAACTGAAGAAACAGAAAATGCAATAAGAGTTAATATGAATATTGAAAAAGGTATGCTCCATTTCTTATACTTAACAACTTGATATCTTCCTATATTGGATGATCCTCTTGATTTTTCTTGATTAATAAATTTTACCAATTCAGAGTAATTAAGTGTTTCAGCTATATAATTTAGTGGGGTTAAATCACCTATATTAAATGAAAATAAAGTATCTAATCTTCTTTTAGAAGTAATAATATCAACACTATCGGTAATAGTTCTTTTCATATAGTTTGATAATCTATATATACTATCTTTTTTTATATATCTAATATTACTAGCACTAATTTTAAATTTTAATTTATTCCCATCAAAATGTTCTAAAGTAAAATTTGTTCCAATATTATTTTTGGTATTGAACTGGGTTAAATATATATATTCATTATCATTAATTTTTCTAAAAATATTCTTATCATCAATACTCTTTTTAGAACCTTTTAGGTATTTATATGAAAATTCATTAAAATCTCTGCTAGCATCAGGTACTATAAAAATTCCTAAAACAAGAGCTATCAATGCAATCATTGCCGAACCAATAAGATAAGGTTTAATTAGGCCTTTTAACGAATAACCTGAACTATATAATGCTATAATTTCAGAGTTAGAGGCTAACTTAGATGTAAACCAAATAACTGAGAGAAATAAAAATAGAGGTAGAAGAGAATTTGCAAAATATATAGTAAAATTATAATAGTATTCTAGCACTTCATCAAAAGGGACCTGATTTGATAGAATCTTATCTATGTTATCTGCTAGATTCAAAACTATGGCAATCGGAACAAACAGAATTTGCATTGAAATATAAGTGATTAAATATTTCTTTAGTATGTACCAGTCTACTATTTTCAATTTATTATAATCTTTTATTTAAATTTTTTACCATTTTATTCTTCCAATTTAAAAAATCTCCATCTATTATATGCTTTCTAGACTCAGAAATTAGCCATGAATAAAAACCTAAATTATGAATTGAAGCTATTTGCTTTGCTAAAATTTCATTTACTGAAAAAAGATGTCTTAAATAAGCTTTCGAATACTCCTTATCAACGTAAGTAATTTCATCATCATCTATTGCTGAAAAATCATCCTTCCATTTATTGTTTTTAATATTGATTATTCCTTTTGAAGTAAACAGCATGCCATTTCTAGCATTTCTTGTAGGCATAACACAATCAAACATA